>JADLCA010000763.1 GCA_020847495.1 Candidatus Hydrogenedentota bacterium
AACCTTCGAGCGTGTCCCTGGACAACCAGTCCCTGGCCGAGGGAGATGCCTGGAGCTACGACGTGGAAAGACATTTCGTCATCATCCGTACGCGCCAGTATACGGACGGGAAGTACCTGGTCGAGTTTCCCAGCTCTTCCTAGGAATCCCTGAAGCTATCTGGCACTATAGGCACGTCCTGATGCTGCGTGCACCCATAGTGCTTGAAAACAAGGCCATCTGTTCGCCCCGCGTGAGGAGTCTTCGCCCATGATTCAAACTACGGTAGTCGGCAGTTATCCCATCCCGGACTGGCTGGCGGCGCTTCCCTCGGAGCAGGCCGTCATCGACGCCACAACGGTCGTGTTCAAGATCCAGGAGAACGCCGGTATCGACGTCGTCGCGGACGGCGAGTTGTACCGCTTCGACATCAATCATCCTGACACCAACGGCATGATCGAGTACTTCGTGCGTCCGCTCGGCAACGTGCGCACCGCCGTGGGCCGCGCCGATATCGAGGCCTTTCGCCGGGACCCGCAGATGAAGTTCCGGGCCAAGCCCAGCGGCGTGGTCGAGGGACCCATCACCGAAGGCACGCTCAATCTCGCGACGGATTGCGAACGCGCGCGCGCCCTCACGAAATCCCGCATGAAGTTCACGGTGACGGGACCCCACATGCTGTGCAAGACCCTGCTCGATCATCACTACAAGGAGCGCCCGGCGTTGTGCAATGCGATCGCGGACGTGCTGGCATCGCAGGTGGCCGCGCTTGACGCCGACATCGTGCAAATCGACGAGGCCAATCTCCCCGGTCATCCGGAAGATGCGGCGTGGGCGCTCGAGGCGATCAACCGGGTCCTCAACGCGGTCAAGTCCACGCCTGCGGTACACCTGTGCTTCGGTAACTACGGCGGCCAAACCATCCAGCAAGGCGACTGGGACCATCTCGTGGATTTTCTGAGCGGACTCCACGCCGATCATGTACTGCTCGAAGTCGCGCATCGGGGAAGCTGGGAGTTGGCCAACCTGGCGAAGGTGAGTCCGCGGATCGGGATCGGCCTCGGTGTCGTTGACATCAAGACGAACGTGGTCGAGACGCCCGAGGTCATTGCACGCCGCATCGAGGAAGCGGTCCGCGCGCTCGGTGAAGGCCGGGTGACCTATATCAATCCCGACTGCGGATTCTGGATGCTCAAGCGCAGCGTGGCCGACCGCAAAATCCAAGCGCTCGTGAAGGGCCGCGACCTTTTTGAAGGCAGAACCTGAGACGCGGGCGACTGTAGATTCTCATTCACTATTTCACCAGGTTGTCGTTGCCACTGCTCGACCGGGAAAAGAGGTATCGCCTCTTGCCGCTATCGCGCAGGGCTTCGGAGACTTTGGCTTCGTCGAGCAGCGCCGGAGACCACGTGCGGCGCGGGGGATCCTTCGCCATGATGCGGGGCTCGTGCGTGCGCACCGCGATGTCCGCGAGTTCGTACCCGTGCTTGAGCAGCACCCAGCATTCGTTCGGCGTGAAGGGATCGAGGTCGGTGCGCACCGAGGCGATGGTGAATTTGGACAGCTTCTTCGAGTAGCCGTAGTTGGCGTTCGCGTTGTAACGCCGCGTGGCGCTTTCAACGCCCCAGTACGTCCCGCCAAAAGTGTCCGGCTGCTCCTGATTGTTCCGCTCGTAGATGTCGATTAACCACCGCTTGCGCACGGCTCCGATCTGGTTCGTCAAGACGCTCGAGTAGCGCAGCAGCGTGGCCGGCCCCCAAGGCGCCTTCGGCTGCATAGGCGCGCCGCCATCGGACACGAGGACCATCCCATGGGACTTCCACACGGGCTCAAGTCCGAGATTGTCGTAGACTCCGCCATCGCTCAACCCGATGCTCTCACGCCAGGAGTTGAGGTCATCGTCGGGTGGCGTGCCATCGTACTTGCGATAGGCCGCTGCGGGGATTCCCGTAGGCAGCGGAAGAAACGCGGGAGGAAAGCACGATGACGCGGCAACCGCCTTGGCCACGGTCCAGCCCGCGGGCGGCGGGCTTACGTATCCGGAAATGTAATCGCCGACGCGCCGCCTGCAGGACACCCAACTGTTTCCGAACACGAGATTCGTTGCGCAGAAGATGAGGTTCGGCCGCTCAGGAAGTTCGGATAATTTCATGCCCTTCGTGATCGACTCGTAGTGATCGGCAAGCGCCTCGGGCCCGGCGCCCTTCTTCCAGAACTTCGCCTGGCTCAAGACTGGTCCAGTCCGGATGTTGTGCTTCACCACCGGCAGGAATCCCTCAACCACCTTCGCCCACCAATCGGGATACACGCCGTTGACCGGGGCATAGCCATCCGCGATCAGCCGCGCGAGGTACGCGCCCAGGATGCTGCCGCCGGAAACGCAACTCAGCGTATCCACCTTGGACAAGACGCCCAGCTCGTTGAGGCGTGACAAGGCTCCGAGATGAAACAGCGCGGCACGGTAGCCGCCGCCGGACAGGCAAAGCGCCACGCCACGGCGTGGCGTGTCCGAGCGTGGCCCGGTTGAGGGGTCGCGCTCCATGTCGCATGTAGCCTCAAAAGGGTTTGACATGGCGGAATCCTTGTGGTTGAGAATCCCTGTTCAGCATCGGGTTCCTACGTCCCTGTCCAAAGCGTGAGACCCAAGGCGGTAAGGACCGGCCCGATCGCGGTCGCTTCCGCGAATTCGCCTTGACCAGTCTCTCCTCTTCTGTGGAGCGCAACCGCGGCGCCCGTGCTTTGCTCAATCCAAAGTGCGCCGGAGTCGCCCTGTTGAGAAAGCTCGTAGTCCGCTGGAAAACCCTGTAGAGGCTCAATGCGGACGGTATCGCCTTGAATTCTTCGGATCATTCCTTCGGTAACCCCGGTAGCAGATCCGGACTTTGTGACCCGCATGCCGACGGCTGGGAGAGCGGCGCTTCCAATGGATCCCAGCCCCAGAATTTCTGGAACGGCGTCGATACCGGGCTCCAACAAGGCTGCAGCGCAATCCAGCGTTTTATTTGCCCGGCTCGGGTCCACCGCAGCGATCTTGTTTGCGGGTTTGATCTCGGGCTGATAGATCGCTTCGCCGTCTTGAGGCGGCGCGCCATTCCAGCCAGGTGGCCGAATTAGCACATGGTAACAACTCACGAGCCAGAATCTGCCGTCCGCGCTCTTTCCAAAAAGACCGATAGTTCCAGGTTTATCCATGGCGCCCTGGAAGATGCGGATTCCAGCGCGCAACGGCCGGTACTTCTGAATGGCGTTCCGTACTTGCATCATTGGCTCGCGAATTCCGGCCAGACCGCACTTGCTTCCCGCTCGAGTGCCTTTTCGAGTGCCGTGTCTTCGACATCCAGATCGGGCATGAAGTTGAGGCCCGTGTGCTCTTCTACCCAGTCGATGGACCGAATGTACGGCTCAAAGTTGCATGCGCGATCGGCCTTCTTGGGATAGCGCTTGTTATCCAGCACGAACGCGATGGCGCGCCATTGTCCCGACTCATCTTTCGCCACAACGATCTTGTAGAAGTGGGTCGGCACGGCAACCTTGTTCGGCCCAATGGTCTTGTATGAGATCCAACCATCCGCGGTATCGGCGTTGTCTTCCTTTGGATCGTAGAAGATGGGACCGGTGATCACGTAGGCATCCCCCGATTCTTCAACCGTTATGCGCGCACGATCCTCGAGCACGCGCCAGATGTCCTGATTGAACCCTTCTCCGACTTGAGGGCACATGTTGGACAAGTAGAAGGACTCGTCCGTCCGTTTCTGACTGTACTTGAAATCCGCCGCGGGAGCCTGGTGGCCGCGATCGAAACCGGACCTTTTGTAGTCTGCAAGTGCGGCGCCCACTCCAGGGTCCAGGTCCGGATCGGCCTTGAAATTGTTCTTTCGATCCGCGTCCCCGCTGATGTGGTTCTTCTTCACGTGTTCGCAGACCCACAGCGGAATCTTATCGCCGACGGAAAGTTCGAGGGCGTACCCTTCGCGAATGATCAAGAGCGTTTCGCCGGGAGTTGATTCGTCCCGCAGTGGAGTGCCAAAGAGGCAGAGGTCCTGGAGCCGCTGCTCTTCCGTGGCGGTCATTCCGCTCTCGAGTTGAGCGCCCGTCAGCGTGGGACGGACCGCGGTCTGGGTGGCGCACCCGCACACAATGAGTAGGGCCGACAGGTAGGCGAGCAGCGTGCTTGATCTCTTGGCCAGTCTCATATTGGTCTCCTTTGGAGTGTGACGATGACTGCGCAGAACAGCACAAGAACAAGCGACAACCAGGATGACCACCTGCGAAAGCGTGGAGAGAAGCCGTAACCTTCACACGAATCGATTAAGTACAGCGTCTCGGAACAAGGAGATTCATTACATGGGCGCAAGCAACCCCGTCAGAATCCCTCAGCGAAAAACATGCTAACGTTGATCCGCCTTCACCGTGCAAGGCCAACTGATTCATGGTACCCCACCGCTGCTTAAACCGCAATACCCCATAAGTCGGTCTCTTGTGCTGGGAAGAATGAACGTAGCCAGCAGGGATGCCGGCGCTCCTGGTGGGGCGCTCCCGGTCGGGGTGCGCCTTGAAGGGCGATCAGGCGCGGGAGTCTAACGCGGCAGGCGTTGTGAAAACAACGGTGCTTCGGATGTTGGAGAGTGAACTCGCGACCTGTTTCGCCTGCGCTTCGGAGTCGCAGACTCCGAAAACGGTCGGGCCGCTGCCGCTCATGGCCGCGGCGCTGCAGCCTGCGCCCAGGAGGTTTGCTTTCAGTTCAGCAAGTTGGGGATGCATGCGGAAGACGGCGGTCTCCATGCGGTTGAAGATGCCTGCCGCGAAGTCGCCCTCACCGATCGCGCGGGTTGCCTTGCGAAACGCTGGTGTGCGCCCGGCGAAGGGTTTCTCGCTGCTTTTCTCGAGGTGGGGACTGGTGTAGACGGCCTTGGTGCTCACCGCGAGGTCGGGATGCAGCAGCACGAGCCAGGTCTTCGGCAACGCGGGCAGCGCACTCATGATCTCGCCGCGCCCGGTCGCCGCGACCGTGCCGCCCACGAGGCAGTAGGGTACGTCGGCGCCGAGAGTGGCCGCGATGCGGTGAAGGCGCGCGTCAGACAATCCTGTTTCCCACAGTTGGTTCAAGGCCCACAGCGTGGCCGCGGCATTGCCGGAGCCGCCGGCGAGGCCCGCCGCCAGCGGGATTCGCTTGTCCAGATAGATGTGCGCGCCCAGCGCGCAGCCCGTCGCCGTTTGCAAGGCGCGCGCGGCCCGCATCACGAGGTTATCATCGCCCGCTTCGAGGCCAGGGTTCGTGCACTGCATCGAGAGTCCCGACGCGCGCGGCTCGAAGTCCAGTTTGTCCGCCAGCGATACGGTCTGGAAAACCGTCTCGATGTGGTGATAGCCGTCGCGGCGTTTGCGCAACACATCGAGGTAAAGGTTAATCTTGGCGCGCGAGCGGACGTGCAGCATGGTGAAGCCTCAGTAGTTCTTGGAGCGCAGGATCGAAATGAGCAGCATGATTCCCAGCACGCCCGCGAAGGTGAATCCCGCAAACCCGAGTGACTTTGCTCCAAAATCCGAAGAGAGCAGCAGGCTCGACCCGACGATCAGCGAGCCTGCAATCACGCTGAACGCGATGCGGTTGCTGGCGCGGTCCGTGACGCCTGCGAGGTGATCCAAACCCTCGTGATCGAGATGCACCCGCAGGCGCCCCTTGCGCGCGGTACGAATGAGCTGCTGGATATCCCCCGGGATCTCCTTGCCGATGCGCAATATCGTGCCGAGGGCCCGCTGCCCTTCCTTGGCCAGGTGTTGCGGCGAGTAACGCTGCATGACGATGCGCTCGACATACGGGCGCAGAATGGACGCCATGTCCATGTTCGGATCGAGCACCTTCGCCGAAGATTCAATCGTGGCCATGGCCTTGAGCAACATCGAGAAGCGGGGCGCCAACTGCAGTTTGTGGCGCCGCAGAATGTTGGTGACTTGCTCCAGCGCCTTGCCGACACTCGCGCGCCCGAGCACGGACCGCGCTTCGAAGGCGATGTACTCGGCGACGTCATGCTCCAGGCTCGCGCGATCTTCGGTTTCACCGGAGACCGTGAAGGTCAGCAATGCTTCCACGCAGCGTTGGGAGTCTTCCTCGAACACGGCGCGCAGCAGATCCGCCATGGCGTAGACATCGGTGGGCTCAAGATGGCCCACCATGCCATAGTCGAGGAACGCGATCTGATCGTTGCGCGTGACGAGGATATTGCCGGGGTGCGGGTCCGCGTGGAAGAGATGGTACTCGAAGATTTGCTTGCAGAGCGTATCGGCCCCGTTTGCGGCCACGGTGCGCGGACTGCAATTGCGTTCCTCGTAGCGATCGAGCGCGTCCACGCGAATACCGTCAATCCAGTCCATCGTGAGGAGGCGCGGGCCGCAGAGATCGAAATCCACGCGCGGCACGAAAACCGCTGTTGCGCCCGAGTAGTTCTTTCGGAACCGCTGAATCACGTAGGCCTCGACCGTGAAATCGAGTTCGCGCATGATGGACCGGGCGAATTCCTCCACCGTGCCGATCGGGTCCATCCACTCGAGATCTTTGACGTGTTCCGCGACCCATTCGGCGACACCGCGCATGAGGCTGAGGTCTGACTCGATGACGCGGCGAATCCCGGGCCGCTGCACTTTCACGGCGACTTCGCGCCCCAACTGCGTCTTCGCGCGATACACCTGGCTCAACGAGGCCGCGGCGACGGGCGTCTCGTTGAACTCGGCGAAGAAGCGCTCGATGGGCCCTTTCAGTTCCGCCTCGACAATCGGTTTGATTTCGGTGAAGGGCAGCGCCGCGACATCATCTTGCAGACTGCTGAGTTCCGCGCAGATGGCGGTCCCCACGAGATCGGGCCGTGTACTGAGGATCTGCCCGAATTTCACGAAGGTGGGACCCAGCTCCGTGAGCACCGCGCGCAGGCGCGCGCCCATGGTCTCGGGCACGTCCGCGGCCTGTTCGATGAGATGCAGGCGCCGCAGGACCTTCGCCGGCACGCCCTCATACAATCCAAGCCGCCGCGCAAGGTCCGCGAACCCGTGACGAACCAGCGCCTGGGCCAATTCAGCCAGGCGAACAGCATCGCCGACGCGTCGAGTCAGACTGCGGTACTGCACGGATTGCACGTTCCTTTCAGGCGCACAGTTCCTGCGCCGCGTCCCCGGATACTATTGAACCGGAGGCTTGCGCATGGACGCAAGAAAACCGGCCGCGTCTCCCGACCACGTTTTCAGGTCCTTTCCCGACGGGGACTGCGAATCTTCCGGGGTTTGTGCGCGTGCACCCGCGAATGAAACGATGGCCAGGCTCTCCGTGACGCCCTTGTCGGCGTGGACGTGCACCTGCCACAGCTTCGGAGCGGGCGAGGCCGCATCGAGCGCACGGGGCCACATGGCCGGCCTTGGGAAGATGCGCGCGATCGCGTCCTTCACTTCCGCGGAGGGCGTGCCGGTCAACTCGATGGGGCCGCCGAAGAAGGCCATTGCGGTGAGCAGCTCATCGCTGACAGCCTCCGCCTTGGACGCATCAAAACGCACGGGGCCCAGCACGACTGAGTACTCGCCCAGGCGACTGGTCGCCGCTGCGGCCAGCAGCCAATCCTCAATCGAGGTTCCAAGCGTCGCGCGCGAGGCGCCAACGACCGGCGCGCCGCCCGCGGCTTTCATCATCATCTCGAAAGCCAGGGCGTTGGCTTGCGCGCGGGTGATGTTGAAGTGGCGCAACACTTCATCGGGAATGCGTGAGGGAGCCACGGCATAGAATGCAAAACCCCACTCCGCGACCTTCTTCATCTGGGCGACGCCAAATTCCATGCCTTTTTCCTGGACCGGATTCACCCAGCGCTGCCCATCCTCGGAGACGGCGGTCCACTCACTGTCGCCACCTTGCACGGCGAGAGGATCCACCGTGATGCCGGGGGTAAGGCCATCATTGCGGAACCCGGAGGCAACCGAACGCATTTCCTTCGGGAAGTCGGGCACAGCTCCCTCCAGCGAGCCGGGACGCCCCTCCCAGGTAACCGGCACTAGCACGTGCTCCACGCCGGTCTCGTTCCACTCCGCAGCCGCGTGCTGCAACATGACCAGCGGCTCATCATCGGCGACCGTCACCCAGCCATCCGGCACGGGGTCCGTGCTCTTCGCGTTGGGCATGTTAGCCTGGGCCCACGCGTAAAACATGTCCACATCAGCCGGTTTTGGAATTGTGAACGCAATCCATGCCGGGTCCGAGGCAAGCGTGGCCCCGGGCGCAACCGTCAGAAGTGGCTCAAATGAAGTGACGGCCCCGCCCTGCCATTTACCCTCGTGCTGTTGAAGATCGACCTCCGAAGCCGCCTTGCCCACCGGCAGGGTTCCGATAGCCAGCGTGATGTTCTTGACGGGATCGTTCAACAACTCGAACAGGGAGGGCCCGGCAGTCTCGATGACGGGGGACGCCCCAATCACGCTGAAACGCCGGGGGCTCACCGTGGTTTCGGCGCTGAGATTCCGAAGGCCGCCAGGTCCAATCTGGATTGGCGCTATCTTTGCAATATCCAGCGGTTTGTCGCCCTTGTTCACCAGTTCAAGTTGCACCACGTAGAAGGGGTGCTGCTTGTGATACGTGATCGAGTGAACGACCTCCAGACCCTGGGGTCCCTTGAGCGTCACCTGGTACTTGAGGCCTTCCCCGAGGGACGCCGTGTTCTTGTTCCGGGTGGTGTCCCCGGTGCCCAGACTGGTTGTCTCGACGACTGTGCCGTCCCCCAGCGTGAAGGATGCCCCCACCTTGTTCAAGACGTTGCCCACGCCATTGATGTCCAGATCCCACTGTCCGTTGTCACCTCCATAGGTGATATACATGCCGCCGTCCGCGGTCGTGATCGTGTAGTGATCGCGCAGATTCCACGGGAGATCCACCACGTTCAGGGGGGCATCCTCCGCGGGCTTCGCGGCGGGAAAAGCGGGGCAGGCGATGAGCAAGGTGAGCAAGAGCACTGGCATAAAGCGGGAAGTCATAGTCATTCTCCACGAAGAGGGGGTTACACCGAGACGCGATTATACATGACCTTGCTCCGGGAGCGAAACGTGTGGCGCGAAACAAGTGGCCGGCCACATGGTAGAGTTGGGTGAAGGCTCAAGGTCCCGGTTTTTACGGCCATAGGCTGGCGCCATCCGCGGCAAGCGCAGATGAACGCAAATAAGACACAGGCGAGGGCGCCTGTGTCTAAAAAGGGGTATCGATCGGACGTAGCCGCCATACTCGCGGCCAAGGGTCGGAACATCTCAAGGAGCATCACAATGAAACATGTCCTTCCGAAGTCGAAGAAGCGGCCGCTTCCATTGCCCGCCCATATGAAAGAAACCTCAAGAATCATGGATCCCTGTGCGGGCTTGACGGGGTTTGAGCGCAAGAAATGCGAATTCAAGGCCTACAAAGGCGGCGTGGTGTATTGAGGAGGCCGTCCTCTTTCCGTCGCTTGCTCAGTTCCATTCCCGCGCGAAAAACCCTATACTGACACTGGACCTGCGGGGATGCGGCCCCGCTCGGGCGGCAGAGTTCGATGCGCTGAAAGGGACGGCACGGTGTCAACAGGGGTCTTGCTTGCCGGCGTGATGCTTGTCCTCGATGCTGCTTTGACAGCAGCCGGGGCCTGCGCCCACCGTGGCGATCAGAAGAGCGCGCCGGAAAACACGCTTCCCGCTTTCCAGCTTGCCGTAGAGAAGGGCGCTCACCAGATCGAGTTCGATGTGCAGCTTTCCAAGGACGGGGTTCTCGTCCTCATGCACGACGCCACGGTGGATCGCACCACAAACGGTGCCGGCAAGGTCAGCGACCTGACCTTTGACCAACTGCGGGCACTGGACGCCGGGAGCTGGTTCCGCGTGGAATTCGCGGGCACCCGCATACCCACCTTACGCGAGGCACTGGAGACCATCACGCCGCCCACGCTCTGCAATGTTCACCTGAAAGATACGCCGGGCGTGGCTGCGGCAACGGCCAAACTTCTCGCGGAGATGGGCCGTCTCGAACAGTGCTTCCTCGCCTGCACTGTCGAGCAGGCGCAAGAGGCCAGGCGTGTGGCCCCCACGATCCGCATCTGTAATATGTCGAGGCAAGAAGGCAACCGGGACGCCTACGTACAATCCACGCTGGCACAACAATGCGCGTTCATTCAATTGCACAAACAGAACGGGCTCGAAGGGTTGCCGGAGGCGGTCGCACGCCTTCACGCGGGAGGAGTAAAGGTCAACTTCTTTGGCGCACAGGACGAGCCGACGATTCGCGCCCTGGCCGCGGCCGGCGTAGACTATATTCTGACCGACGACCTGGACCTCTGTTTACGTATCCTCCGGGAGCCCCCGATCGGAGGCGCGGCCGAAAAGGAGTAAGCGCGCTGTGGATATGAGGCTGGAAGTGAGTCCCGATCCGGAGCATATGCTTGCACAGGCCCTGGTGGAATTCCTGCGCGAGCGCGACGAGACACACATTGCGGTGTCCGGTGGCACCTCACCTGTGGCGCTTTTCCAACTCCTGACCGGGAAGTTCCGCAAGGAAATCCGCTGGTCGCGGATTATCCTCTTTCAGGTGGACGAACGCTGCGTGCCCCCCGATGACGTGCAATCCAATTGGCGCATGATCACCGCGGAGTTGCTGTCGAAGGCGAACGGCATCACGGCGCATCGAATCGAAGCGGAACGTCCCGGCGCGGCAGAAGACTATCAGTCGATTCTGATTCGCAACGCACCAATTGGATTTCACGGCATTCCCCAATTGGACCTGATTCTCCTGGGCATGGGCGGTGACGGGCACACGGCCTCCCTCTTTCCCGACACAAAGGCGCTGGAAGAACAGAAGCGATTGGTCGTACTCAACGAAGTGCCCGTGCTGGGTGCGAACCGGGTCACGATGACCTTTCCGCTGCTGAATACCGCCTCGCACCGCTGGTTTCTCGTGAAGGGGGCCGACAAGGCCAAGGCCTTCACCAAGGTTTGCGCTGGTAAACTGCCCGCGGGGCAACTGGTCAGCGCACGTTGGTTTGTCGATCCCGAGGTTGCCGGCGCGGAAACCTGACGTCCTTCCCCTTCTCCGCGGTTTGGGTGTGAGGTCCGGGCCTTCGGAAGACAATCGGACGAGGTCGTGCGGATTCAGTGGGGCGGGATTTCTTTGAGCACATCGATGGCCTGTTCTGTGCTCCCATGCCGGATATGGGGAGCTTCGAAGCTCACAACCCTTGAGCCGGCGGCTTACAGTCATCGCGCAGTGCCGTTTCCGCAGGTTTCGGGGTAGACAAAAGTCCGGTTTTCACCTATACTGACAACCTATCTACCTGTAGGTAGCATCTGGCCCTGGATACAAACTCTTGAGGTGCATCTCTATGTCCAACACCGAAAACAAGGCAAAAGACAAAGCCATGGAGCTGGCCGAAGACGCGCGCCAGGCCGAGTGGGCGTTCCCGAGCTTCACGGCGGAAATGTTCCGCGGCAGCTTCCGGTGGGAATTGATGCACCCGTTCCCGGCTCAGGATCCCGAGGACAAGAAGATCGGCGATGATTACATCGCGAGGGTCCGGGAGGTCCTCGACAAATACGTGGATCCCGTGGAAATCGATCGTAGCGGGGTCTATCCGAAGGAGGCCTTGAAGGCATTCGCGGAAATCGGCGCGTTTGGCATGAAGATCGCCAAGGAGTACGGCGGCGTCGGACTTTCTCAGACCAATTACAGCCGTGTCCTTTCCGTGTTGGGCAGCTACTGCCAAAGCACGACGACGTGGCTCTCCGCACACCAGAGCATCGGCGTGCCGCAACCCCTCAAGATGTATGGCACCGAGGAACAGAAGAAGAAGTTCTTGCCGCGCCTCGCCGCGGGCGAAATCTCGGCCTTCGCGTTGACCGAGCCTGAAGTGGGCTCCGACCCCGCGCGGGTCGCCTGCACGGCAACTCCTTCAGACGATGGTTCCTACTACCTTCTCAACGGCGAGAAGTTGTGGTGCACCAATGGGCCGGATGCGGACATTCTGGTGGTGATGGCGCAGACACCGCCGAAGATTGTAAATGGCAAGGAGCGTCCGCAGATCACCGCCTTCATCGTCGAGAAGACGATGCCGGGGTTTGCAGTCGAGCAGCGCTGCTCCTTCATGGGCTTGAAGGGCCTTTCCAACGGCCTCTTGTCCTTCAAGAACGTCAAGGTGCCCGCAGAGAACATCATCGGCAAGCCCGGCCAGGGTCTCAAGATCGCGCTCGCCACGTTGAACACCGGACGCCTCGGCATTCCCGCGGCCACGGCCGGCGCGGCGAAGGTGTGCGTGGAACACGCCCGGAAGTGGGCAAGCCAGCGCATTCAATGGGGCGTGCCCATCGGCAAGCACCAGGCCATCGCCAAGAAGATCGCCAACATGGCCGCGGACACCTTCGCCATGGAAAGCGTGGTCTGGGCAGCCTGCGCCTTCGCGGACAAGGAGAACGCGGATATCCGCCTTGAAGCCGCGATCGCGAAATACTTCTGCACCGAGACCGGGTGGCGTCTCATCGATGACTACATGCAGGTGCGCGGCGGGCGCGGTTTCGAGACGGAACTTTCGCTTTTCAACCGCGGCGAGGATCCCATCGTGGCGGAACGCTTCATGCGGGATTCGCGAGTGGGCCGCATCTTTGAAGGCAGCACGGAGATCATGCACCTCATCATGGCGCGTGAGGCCATGGACACGCACTTCAAGATCGCGATGCCTATCATGAAGCCCAAGCCCGATCAGAAGGAGAGCAAAGCCGCGTTGATCTGGAAGGCCGCCAAGTTCTACGTGCCGTGGTATCTCAAACTGTTGCTTCCGTCCACCACGCAATACAACACGAAGCACCTGTCCAGCGAGAACCAGGATCACCTCGGGTTTGTGGACAAGACCTGCCGGAAACTCGCCCGCACCCTGGTGCACACGATGGCCAAGTACGGGCCGAAGCTCGAATTTGAGCAGCTCATTCTCGGCAACTTCGTCGACATCGGCGTGGACCTTTTTACGATGGCCTCCACGCTGGCCTATGCCGAGTACCACTTGGCGCAGAACCCCGGCGATGCAAGCCCCCAGGAATTGGCGGACCTCTACTGCAAGAACGCGCGCGCGCGGATCGCCGCCAATTTCAGGGCTGTGCGGAGCAACCATAACCGGGTCTTCAAGAAGGTCGCCGACTCGCTCATGTCCGGAAAGTACGCTTGGATGACGCGGGACGTGATGATGGACTTTCCGCGGTCCCTCCGCCGCGACCCGGTAATCGGATCCACTGAAGAGTCTGCGGACGAACACGCTCACGTGAAGTAGACCGCTCACCCTGAATCCAATAGGTCAGTCCCGTTCAACTGCCGTTCTTGGGATCCACTTTGAGCACCAGGATCTTTGCTGGCATCCTGAAGAGCCGGCAGGGATGCCGGCGCTCCTGGCCGGTCCGCGGCGCCGCAAATCTTGTCTGACCTCACATGGGAAGGTAGGGGGCCGGCTTGGGGTCCAACATCTCAACGAGGTTGTTTTTGAGCGCGAACGCGGTGAAGTGGTTTCCGAGCGGGTTGTAGTGGCCGATCCAGTACCGCTTCAAATACTCCTCGACGGAGATTGAGAACTGCGCGTAATCGGCCGTGTGGGCCTCCATGAGATCGACAACGGGAAGGGCCTTTTCGCGGAGAAAGTCCACAAAGGGCTGGTCCCAGCGCGTGCCCTCATTCAATCGCTGCGCGATGCGTTTGGCCGGATACGAGAGCACATACAGCACGCGTTTGCCGCGTTCGCGCGCAAACGCCTCGACCTTGTCCACGAGGTACATCGATGAAAACAGTGCCGCCTCGTTGAAGATCGCCTGCGCCGCCTCGTCCATGTGGCCGCTGGCGTCGATGCGCGTGTTGATGCCGTGCGTGGTGGCGAGGTCCTGAATCTCCTTGTAGGCCGCCTCGGGGTTGCCCCCTTTCGCGTTGGCGTGGGCCAGCATGATGCTGAGCACGAAATCGTCCTTGAAGCGCTCTGCCACCCAATCCAGATTGCAGAGCCTGTAGTAATCCTCGCGTGTCCGGCAAGGATTCGGCCGCTCTGCGCACGTGCGGTTCTTCATGTCGACGACAAGATGGGGCAGTGTCGATTCGATATGTTGCGGGTGTTTATGCACACGGATATTCCGCCACGAATCCAGATTGCGGTAGTGGTCGTCATCGTAGATGTTGAGGATGATATACGGAGCGGGTGTGCGCGCTTCCTCGCGCCGCATGCGGAGGTACGCCTGATACACTGACCAGCCACCAATCCCGAAATTGCGCACCGGCTCGCAGAGATGCGCGGCGAGGTTCTCCTGCCACGTCTCGCCGTCGCTGACCTGGTGGCATTGCGTGTAGCTGTCCCCGTAGGTATTGATACGGCAGGGTTGATCCGCGTAGTTGATCATCTTGCGCGGGCCATTGTCCATTTCGTAGCGGTACGTCGAGATGGAGCCGTCGAGGCCGTCGGCAAAGCGGGCGTCCGGCAGGAGCCAGCCCAGCTCCGGGTCATGCCTCGAAAATGGGAATGCCTTCCCGTCGAACCAATCATCGACTTCCTGGCGGGTGTAGAGGATGTCCGCCAGGTAATCCCGCGCGGTGATGTGCACTGGTTTCCCCTCCGTGTTCGCGGCATTCGCCAAACTGGCTGCGGCGATTCCAGTCGCCGTGACCGCCATGAATTCTCTGCGGGTTGGACCTCTCATGGAAGTGCTTCCTCGTCACTTGCCCGGCCCACGATGTTTCGCAGTCTCTCGCGCGGGATGGTACAAGAATATCATCAAGCCGGTGCCGTAGTACCCAATAAAGACATAGGCGAGGGCGCCTGTGCTCTTAATCGGATCGGACTGATCGGTCCGATAAACAAACCCACGCGGTGGTCACAGCCCTTGCTGGGCGCTTCCCGCTCTCTCCAAGTACCGCTCCAGAAAACGCTCCACGAGGAAAAGACACCGCGCGTTGACCTCCGCGGCGCGGTCCATGGCGTGGTGCCAACCCGGTTGGCGGTCGTACACGCAGGGGATGTTCCGCGCAGTGAGCGCTGCGGCCAGGCGATCCGATTGCTCGACGGGGACAATCGCGTCCACCGTGCCGTGAATGATGAGCGTTGCGGGATCGTCAGGCGTGACGTATGCCAGAGGCGAAGCCTCCGCGTAGCGTTCCGGCGCTTTGCGCCGCGACGCGCCGAGAAAGTCCCGCACCGCGTCTTCCTTGTTTTCCAGGGGCAGCGTCAGATCCGTGGGTCCGTACAGGTCCACCACGGCCCGCACCCGGCTGCCGACGCCACTGCTTTCCGGGTCCGTTTCATCCGCCGTGTAAGCTGCCATCAAGGCCAGGTGCGCGCCGGCGGATTGGCCGATGATGGCGATACATTCGGGGTCTATACCGAGCGTGCTCGCATTGGCGCGCATCCAGCGGATCGCGCACTTCGTGTCCTCGACGGCTGCGGGGAAAGGGGCCTCGCTGGAGATCCGGTAGTCGATGGACGCGCAGACGTAGCCCCGCGCCGCGAAGTGGGCCGCCCACGCGGTGAAGTAATCGCGGCCGTGACGCTCCCACGCTCCACCGTGAGCGAATACAAGTCCGCCCTTGCGCGGGGTAGCTTCGCGAGGGGTGTACAGATCGAGCAGTAATGGGTAGTCACCGGCTTCGCCGTAGACCACATCGCGCGTCACGGACACCCAGTCCGGCACGGGCGAATCCTCGGGGACACGCCGCACCCGGCCTTCGCGCAGGGCTTCGCTTGCCTCATCGCTCGTGTCGAAGCCGCCGGGCAACGGGGGCGCGTCCGGCGCGAACGTGTCCGCATTCGCGAGCGTGACGGACACCCCGGAATGCGCAGGCTCCGCCTCCTCGCGGACAAACGATGCGCACCCCGCGGCGGCAAGACACACCGCGAACAACGCGCCGCTACTGCGCCGTGGGAAGATACGTTGCCAGGAACTCATTGAGGAAGTACCTGCAGTAGTCGTTGACGGGCTGGGCAGCATCCATCGTGTGAGGCCAACCCTCTATCTTCACGTACTTGCACGGGACGCCGTTTGCCTCCAACTGCTGCGCGAGGATGTCGGACTGCGCGACAGGCACCAGCTCATCGAGGACGCCGTGAAAGATGAGCGTGGGCGGGCAACCCGGCTTCACGTAAGGCAGGGGCGAAGCCTTGGCGTACACATCCGCCGCTTCTTCGTAAGGTTTACCAATGAAACTGACGACTTCGGGAAAGACCTTGGCCTGCTCCGTTGTGAGGTCCGAAGGTCCGTAGAAATTGACCACCGCCTGGACCGCGCTGCTGAACTCCGCGTGTCCCCCGTTGCCTTCCAGCGAAGGATTGCCCGCGGTGTAGCCCAGCATCATGGACAGGTGGCCGCCCGCGCTGCCGCCCAGCGCGGCGATCTTGTTCGGGTCGAATCCATATTTGTCCGCGTTCGCGCGCACCCAACGCACCGCGCACTTGGCATCTTCAACCGCGCCTGGGAATTTGACCACATCGCTGAAGCGGTAGGAGATGGTTACGGCCGCGTAGCCTTGCTGCGCGTAGTACACCGTGTAATATTTGTAGTCGCCGCGTTCGCCCTTCTTCCAGCCACCACCATGGATGAAGACCAGCACCGGCAGGGGACCCTTGGGCTGTTTGGGCATGTACAGGTCCAGCAGCAGGGGGATGTCGCCCACCCGCCCATATTCGATGTCCTTGGTCTCGACCACGTCCGCGGGCATTTCCTTCGGCGCCTGGACGAGCTTCACCTGGCCCGAAAGCACCGCCTTCATCGTGTCCTCCGCCGAGGCGTACCCCGGCGGCGGTGTGGGGGGTGGCGGCGCGGCGGGCTTTTCAGGCGCCTTGGGCGCGCAACCAGCCAGGACACAAACTGCAAGGGTCAACACCAGCGGTGTACGAGTAGAAAGCGAACGAAACATGCTACCTCCAATACCAGCTCCATCCCGAAAACAAACTCCAAGACTATACTCTTCCGGGGGCATCCAGCGCGAACGCGAAGACATGCGGAAAGCCACAGCTCGTACTTCCTTTGACTGATTCGGCGGACGTGCGGTACCATCGGGTCCTTTGTTTCAGGCAGGCTGGTGCTTTGCCGAATGAGGGCGGGCGCCTTCCATGCCAGGTCATCACAGCGGTACAGGAATCCATGCATGAGTTCTAAGAGCCCCATCGTTCGCCTCTATCAGTCGCGGGTGCGGGGCCGTGGCGGCGCCCTGGCGTTGATGCTGGCCGTCTTGCTGTTCTTTCTGGTGTCAGGGGCATGCGGACTGCTCTATCAGGTTGTGTGGACGCGCAACCTGGTGCTGCTCTTTGGCACGACCTCGTATGCGGTGAGCACCGTATTGTTCATCTTCTTTTTGGGCCTTGGCCTTGGGAGTTTGTTGGGTGGGCGCATCGCCGATCGTTCCCCACGCCCGCTTCTGTGGTACGGACTGTTCGAGATTGCGATAGGCGCGTGGGCCCTCGTGTTCATTCTGCTGATCGGCTGGGGCGAGTCCCTCGTTGTGGACCTGCTCCGCGCGACGTCCTCGTCACGCGGCGCCGGCATCGCACTGCGTGCCCTGCTCGCGGCCGTCTTTTTGATAGTGCCCGTCACGTTGATGGGTACAACGCTGCCTTTGCTCGCGCGGGCGATCATCCGCGAAGGGCAGTCGCGCGGACTCAAACTGGGGCTGCTCTACGGCATCAACACGCTGGGCGCGGTCACGGGCTGCGCGCTGACGGGCTTTGTCTTCATTCAGCACCTCGGGTACACGCGGACTACGCTCATCGGCGTCGCGGCCAACCTTGCCGTGGGCGCGCTGGCCTTGCTCATGTCATGGCGTCGCACCGCCGATGCCGCACCCGCCGGGAAGGAGACAGTGGCCACGCCTGCCACGGATGCGACGCCCGCCAGCGCCGCGGATCGCATCGCCGCGGCCGCAGCCGTGCTCGCCTTCGCGCTTTCGGGTTTCTGCGCACTCGCGCTCGAGGTGCTGTGGACGCGCATGTTGAGCATCGTCTTCACGGGAACCACCTACGCCTACACGACGATGCTTACATCGCTCCTGTGCGGCATCGCGCTCGGGAGTCTTGTCGCGTCGTTCATAGCGGATCGCCGCAGACATTCGGTGACGTGGTTTGGAGCGATACAGATCCTCGCCGGGCTCGCGTGTCTCTACATGCTTACCATGTTCGCGAGTATGCCGGAACGGTTCACGGAACTCCGAATGTCTTCGAACTTCGACTTCGACCGCATGGTCCGCATCAGCTTCATCCTGTGCTTCACGGCGCTGTTCATCCCGACATTCCTGTTCGGCATGGCGTTCCCCTTCGCGGTGCGCTCGGCCACGCGCATCCCCACGCGCCTCGGGCGCGATGTGGGCCGTTTGTATGGCGTGAACACCTTCGCGGGAGTCGCCGGCGCAGTCGCGGGCGGCTACTTCATCTTGCCGCTGCTGGGGGCGCACCGCGGCATCGTGGCGCTGGGGCTCGTGCTCGTGGCGACAGGCGTAATGCTGGTGCTGGCGTGCCCCACGCGCGGCAAGTCCGGCAAAGGCTTGGTGCTGCTGTGCGGCGCGGCGCTGCTGCTGGGCACCTGGCGCACGCTTCCTGAAGACGCGGGCTACGCGCTGAACAAGCGCTTCCTCCCCGAGGAGCACAAGGTCATTCACTACAAGGAAGGTATCGAAGGAACCGTCGTCGTATCCGAGCCCAAGGACAACACGACCGAATCCAACCGCGTGCTGTGGATCAACTCCGTGCAGGCGACCCAGTCCATCGAGAAGGGCGTGAAGATGAACCGGTTCCAGGGCGTCCTCCCGCTGCTGTTTGACCGCACGCCCAGGAACGCGCTCTTCATGTGCTTTGGCTCGGGCGTCACGGCGGGCACGCTGGGACTCTCTGATTTCGAGCGCATCGACGCGGTCGAAATCTCGCGCGATGTGCTCGGCGCGGCCCCGCTGTTCGCCGCGGACAATCTCGGCGTGCTCGACAATCCGAAGATGAACTTCGTGGTGGACGATGGCCGCAACTTCCTGCTCACGACGGAGAATCGGTACGACCTCATTACCTTCGAACCCATGCCGCTGGCCGTCGCGGGCGTGTCCACGTTCTATACGCAGGAGTTCTACGAACAGTGTCTCGCGCACCTCGCACCCGGGGGGTTGGTTTCGCAATGGGTGCCGCTGCACAGTCTCGACATCGACGTGGTGCGGTCGCTGGTGTTCACGTTCCGCAG
>JADLCA010000764.1 GCA_020847495.1 Candidatus Hydrogenedentota bacterium
CCGTAGGAGAGGAAAACAGTACTGCTGTCAAGTGTCACGAAACGCGGCCCAATGCAGTGCTCGCGAGCGGAATTATACACCCTTCTTTACACCCTAACCACTTGTCTTCAGGACAGAAGGTCGCAAATTTGCAGTGTCAACGGCTTGTTGGGAAACGTCCAGCACGACTGTTGGGATCTCAAATCAAAGGTTGAAGATGTCTTCGATGGGCAGATAGCTGGACGGTGTCACAGTGACGACCATCAGCTACGTTGGATTATGACCCCAACGGTCGAGGAAATGACGAACTTTTCGCCGCAACAGATTAGGGTTCTCGATAGGGCGGTTTGTTGCCAGAATTGATACTTGGTCCGCGATGACCTATAGAAGGGCGAGAATTCTTGAGACGATTTTGTTCCAGTCCGGCATCTCGGTCATGTGCCACCAGGACAAGCGTAGAGCACCGCGCGTCCTTTCCTGTGACAACCCCATTGCGGTGAGTACGTGACTTGGTTCATAGTCTTGTGATGTGCAAGCGGAGCCATTCGATATGGCATGAATGTCCTTCAGCGCAAGAATGACCGCCTCGGAGTTCAAGCCCGTTATCGAGAGATTCACTGTATGTGGAAGCGTACTTGCTTGGTCTCCGTTGAACACAGCATCCAGGGGCGCCAGCCCCACGAACAACTGCTTTCGCAATGACGCACATTGCTTGCCGCGCAAATCGTGTTCACGAACAGCGAGTTCTGCGGCTAGACCAAAGCCAACAATGAGATGAACTGGGAGCGGTCCTGGTCTGAGGCCACGCTCTCGACGGCGCCTGGTAGCTGATTAACGTGTTCGCCACCATAGCTCGTTCCTCACGTGCATGGGGAATCTCCTCGATACGCGCCCGTGTATACCTGAAATCCTCCAGCCGGTGAACCCCGGGCAGGACGCCTTTAGGACTCACCGGCGTTGCGCGTTTGACTAGTTCCGGCGAAGCCCGCGCGTCTACTTCTTGCCTCTATCGTGCGGGGAGACAATCTGGACCTGTGCCGAACTCGTGTTGCCCGAGCTGTCTTCCGCCACGATGGTGATGGTGTAGACCCGCCCGTCACCCTTGCCGCTTCGTTCGGACCGCAACCTGAGTTCAATGCGGCCGCCAGGCCCAGGTTCGATACCGTCGATGATCCAGTCAGGTTCCGTAGTGCCTGTGCCCAGCGCATCAGCGGGCTCATCGCATATGACGCTGACTCGGAGCGCAATGGGGTCTCCGGAATTGTCCCGGGCATTCACATAAACCGTGACGGGCACGAGTTCGTGATTGGGCGGCCACAACTGGGACACGGACGGGACGGGAACCAGCATTGGCACCTCAGTGTCCACTATTGTCACGACGCAGGAATCGGACAATACCTCATTGATGCCGTCCGTTGCGCTCAGTGTCAACGTGTGGCTTCCGACTCCGAACGCGCCCGTGAGGTCGACCGCGCCAAGACTCACCGGAGCTCCACCGATGCACGTCTGCACCTGCCCGGTCGCCAGGTCTTCGCCGTCTTCCACAATAGCCCAATCCAACAGATCGCCGTCGAAGTCGCTCGCCGACCCGTCAATGACGACCGGCTCCCCAAAACTGTATGTGCCGCAACCAACGAGCGTCACAGCGGGCGGCGCGTTGTCGATCGTCAGGACCATGTCATCGGTCCCGGATTCGATACCGTCCGTGACCTCCAATCGGAGCGTGCGCTGACCAACGGGTAACTGTTGAATCTGTGCCAAATCCAAAACGGCCTCGCCGAGGCTCCCCGCCGGTGTCGACGGAAGCAGCACAGTGGAGTCGCCATCGTTCATCACCAGCCATCGGTACATCAGCGAGTCGCCATCAACATCAGTAACCGTCCCTTGCAGCGCCGTCGTAGCCTGTTCACTGGAAATGATCATGACGTTGTCGCCCGCGTCGGCCGCCGGGGCCGAGTTGGTGATAACGAGTGTCATATCGTCGAACACGGTGCAAATGCCGTCGCTGACCTCCAGTCTCAGGACATACTCGCCGATCGGGAAAAGGGGCAAAGCTCCGAGGTCTAGGTCCGCTTCAAAGGCCTGCCCCGTCGGCATCCAATCAAACAGGACTTCCGCTCCGCCGCCAGTTACGTTCAGCCAGCGGTAGGTCACGGTCGGATTTGGGTCGGGGTCGAACGCCTGCCCCAGAATGGTCGTCACGATTTGGTCTGCCCATTTAATGGCGACATCGACACCTGCCTGCGCCGTCGGGCAGGTGTTTACCAGGTCTGCGATTGCATAGTACCTGCCGGTTCCCGCCCCACCGATCTCATTGCGGATGGGTTCGAGTGCTTGGCCTTCCACCGGTGTCCACGGCCCGGACAACGACGCCGCCTCGAACAACTGAATATCCTCTTCAGTCAGCCCCGCGATCTCCGAATCGAGGTACTGAAAAACGACGTCGGCAGTTGTGCAACCCACCCGGCTCCAGTTGACATCCCAGGCTACGTCCGCGACATGCTCCAAAGCACAGAGGTTAGTGATTGCAGGATCGCTGCGTGTAAGCGTCACGGTTGCGAGTGAAGCCCCACCATTGCCATCATCGCCTTCTTGGAAGGAAAGCCACGTGCGTAGAACGGGAGAAAGCCGTCCACCCATGCCCTTACGCGGCGCAAAGCCGGCCTTGAACATTTCGGTGGCCGTAGCACTAGGCACGGTCCCACCCCCGAACACGACGACTATCCCCCCGGCTCTCAGGACGGTCCCCTCAACCATCAGGGGGTCGTTTAGGACAAACGTGGCGAAGTCGGCAAAGCCATCCATATCGAGGTCGGCAAGGCCTTTACCCATGCCATCTCGCGTGACCTCTTTGCTCTGTCCAAGGACACGGATATCCTCGTCATTGTTGTTTAAGTCCACCGTCATGCCCCGTAGGCTCGTACTTCCGTAGATGACATACGTCTCACCCACGATGACCGGGTGTCTGGCGCGTGGCGCGCCCACAATCACATCATCCAAGCCGTCTCCATTGATGTCGGAACAGGAAACCAAGCTCCCTGCACTGTCTCCTTGGAAACCGCCTTCAGCTCCTTCATCTCCAAGGACTCTGGTCTCGCCGTGCGTGCCGATAGGGTTGTTCAGGTCCAAAACGGTGCCCGAAAGGTCAGCATGACCGTAAATCACGTACGTTGCGCCTGCGGAGACTCTGCCTGCGGGATCGGCAGACGGTGCGCCGACGATTACATCGTCGATTCCGTCGCCATCGATGTCTCCCCCTGCCAACGACCATCCCGTGGAGTCTGCAAGGTCGTCGCCAAGGATATGAGTCGTACCGTTGGAGGTGGCTGGATTTCGGAGGTCCACGGTAGTCCCTGGCAAGGCTGCACCGCCGTACAACACATAAACGGCTCCCGCGTCCGTTCGGCCGCCTGTGTCAGCAAACGCCGCTCCCAGGAGAAGGTCGTCAAATCCATCGCCATTGATGTCACCCGCTCCGAGCGCAGATGGGAAGGCGTTTCCCCCCACCCCGGACCCGTCACCAGTGATTTTGGTTTCGTTGTTCGAACCGTTCATGTCAAGGATGCAACCGGGCAGGGTCGGGCTTCCATAGTAGATGTATGCCAAGTTACGATCACCCTGAGTGCCAAAGGCCACATCGTCGTATCCATCACCATTGAAGTCACCACTGGCGAGCGTCGTCACACCGGTCTGGTCATAAGCTCCCTTTCCCAAGATACGTGTTTCGCCAAACTGGCTGGTAACGCGGTCCGTTTCGAGGTTAAACAGATTTCCGGGTAGTGCTGCGCTTCCATAAAAGACGAAGACTGATCCAGCCCACTCCCGTCCAAACGGACAGGCGAGGCGGGCCGACGCGATGATGTCGTCGAACCCGTCTCCATTGACATCGCCAGCAGTCACGATTCCGAAATCCCTCTCACCCTTGGGGTCGGCTGTGCTATCACCCTTATCCCCTAGAATTCGCGTCTCGCCGACAGGGCTGGTCGCGCCATCGGTGTTCAGGTTGATGATGCCACCAGGCAGGTAAGCGCTCCCATAGACGACATACACCTCACCCGCTCTTGGATTGCCGGTTGAACCACCGGCCCCCGGCGCTCCCAGGATGAGGTCATCGGCACCGTCCCCGTTGACGTCGGCGTATTCAAACTTGGTGCCAAGGTAATCGCCCGCGTCGTCCCCATAGACCTGGAAGAGGGGTGTGGTCTCTGTGCCGGGTGGCACGCACAGGTCGATTAGCGGGGGCAGTTGTGCGACAGCGGCAAGTGAAGCCAGTTGCATCATGATAATGCACAAGATCGTCCGGTTCGTCGTCATGGTGGTTCTCCTCACGCGCCCTGTGCGTCTTGTAAGTCTGTCAATTCTGTATACTCCAAATACCGCCCCGTGCCGTCTCTTGAACCGCCGCACATCGTCTTCAGATAATCACGGCAGTCGCGTTGCACTGGGAGCACCTGGATAGCACCGTTCCGCCAGCGTCTTCATTCCGTCCTACTTCTCATTCGGAGGCATCAAGTCCCAGATCCGCGTGTAGCACATCCGGCCAAAAGCCGTTCTCTTGGGAACGAGGCCGCTGCCAACGACCTGATAGCCGTTCTTGGTTAGCCGCCACTTGTGCAATTGGGAGGTCGTGTGGACCATCCCGTCGCCATCAACCAGAAATGGGTCCGGTGGCGGTTCGTGTCTTTTTATTGTGTTCGCGACCATACGTCTGTCCTCACGCGCGCCAGGAGGTCTTCCCAGCCCTCGCACGGTAACGACGGAACCTTCGAGCCGGTGAGCCCGAAGCTGGATGCCTTCAGGCTCACCGGGGTTCGTTCCTTTCTACTCTCTGACTGTCAAGCCACCAACTCTCGCACGGTTGGCTTCGTTACTGCTTGTGGATGATGATCGAGCCTCCGCACAGTTCGGTCATGGCGTCGGCGTCGATGGCGTCGTCCATCTGGTTGTCGTAGACGGTCAATTCGTTGCCGTCTTCTTCTGTCCAGATACGGATGCGGAACGTGTCCGCCGCACCCTTCAGGTCGCCGTCGATGGCGGTCAGCATGAACTTGTACGAGCCTTCGCCGTTGATGGTACCGACGCCTTTGAACATGGCCTTGGCGCCCGCCACCACCAACCACTCGTAGGTGTCCGAGTGGAAGTTGAGGTTGCCTGCCTTGAACTTGAACTCGGTATTGCCTTCCGGCACGTTCGTGCCCTTCTTGTACTTTGCCACGAAGCCGAAGTTTGCCTTCCCTTCGAGTGTCGGATCAGCCGCATACGCGCCCAACGGCGACCAGCTCCACCCGCCGCCCGTCACAAAGCCCGCAGTGGGATCGTAGAC
>JADLCA010000765.1 GCA_020847495.1 Candidatus Hydrogenedentota bacterium
CCGATGTGACCCCGGCGCGTTGCCTGCGGGCGTACCGCGACATGGCCATCATCCGCGAATTCGAGACCATGCTCGACAACATCAAGAAGCTGGGCGCGCATGAAGGCATTGCCTACAAGCATGCGGGGCCCGCGCACCTGTCCATCGGTCAGGAAGGCGCTGCCGTGGGCGAGTGCTACCACCTTTCGATCGACGACCACATTTTCGGGAGCCACCGCAGCCATGGCGAGATCATCGCCAAGAGCCTGGCCGCGATCCACGAGGTCAAGGGCAAGTCGTTGACGGGCATCATGCGCGACTATTTCGACGGCGCGATACTGCGCATCGTCGAGTCCGACAAGACCAAGGCCGAGAGCCTGACCGTGCCCGGCGGCAACGGCAAGGCGTTGCTGAAAGCCGACGACGAGGAGGAGCTGGGCATCGACTTCCTGCTCTTTGGACTGTTGGCTGAAGTCTTCGGGCGTGAGACCGGTTTCAACAAAGGTATGGGCGGCTCGATGCACGCCTTCTTTCTGCCGTTCGGCGTGTTTCCGAACAACGCGATCGTCGGCGGCAGCGCGGACATCGCGACGGGGTCGGCCCTGTACAAGAAGGTCCAGCGCAAGTCCGGGATCACCGTGGCGAACATCGGCGACGCCTCCATCGGTTGCGGTCCCGTGTGGGAAGCGCTCGGCTTTGCGGCCATGGGGCAGTACAGCAATCTGTGGGATGCCGAGTTCAAGGGTGGTCTGCCGATCATTTTCAACTTCATGAACAATTTCTACGGCATGGGCGGCCAGCCGATTGGCGAGACGATGGGCTTCGAGCGCCTGGCGCGCGCGGGCGCCGCGATCAATCCCGAGAATATGCAGGCCGAGTGCGTGGACGGAAACAACCCGCTCAGCCTCGCAGACGCGTACAAGAGGAAGATCGAAGCCATTCGCAGCGGCAAAGGCCCGGTGTTGCTTGAGGTGGTATGTTACCGCCAGTCGGGCCACTCGCCCAGCGACCAGTCTTCGTATCGCGAGCGCGAAGAGATCGAGTTGTGGCGGCAGGTGGATCCGCTCCTCGAATTCGGGCAGAAGCTCGTTGACGCAGGCGTCGCCAGCGAAGACGACCTGAAAGCCGTCGCGGCCTATGCGACATCGAAAGTTGTGAAGGCCTTGCGCCTGGCCATCGATGACGCCGTGTCGCCGCGCATGGCACTGGGGCCGGGAATCGGGCTGGACACGATCATGTTCTCGAATGAGGTCGAAGAGACCTTGCCCGGGCTCAAGCGCGCCGACGACGTGCTGATGCCGCTCGCGGACAACCCCCGCGTTCAGCAGATCGCCAAGAAATCGCGGAGTGGTATCGGCCCGAAGGGCGAGTTCTTGAAGGAAGGCAAGGCGGTGAGTTACCGGGATGGCGTATTTGAATCCATCGCGCACCACTTCTACAACGACAGCCGGCTTGTGGCCTATGGAGAGGAAAACCGCGACTGGGGCGGCGCGTTTGCCGTGTACCGCGGCCTGACCGAGGCGCTGCCGTACCACCGGCTGTTCAACTCGCCGATCTCCGAGGGGGCCATCATTGGCACCGCGGTGGGTTACGCGTTGGAAGGGGGCAAGGCCCTCGTCGAGTTGATGTACTGCGATTTCATGGGCCGCAGCGGCGATGAGATCTTCAATCAGTTGCCGAAGTGGCAGGCGATGTCCGGCGGATACTGCAAGATGCCGGTTGTGGTGCGCGTGTCCGTGGGCAGCAAGTACGGGGCGCAGCACTCGCAGGACTGGACGGCGCTGTGCGCGCACGTGCCGGGACTGAAGGTCGTGTTCCCGGCGACGCCGTACAGCGCGAAAGGCCTCATGGCGACGGCGCTCAGCGGAAGCGACCCGGTGGTCTTCTTCGAGAGCCAGCGCATCTATGACATAACGGAGCAATTCCATCCGCAAGGCGTGCCCGCGGAGTATTACCGCCTGCCGATCGGCGTGCCGGAAGTGCTGAAGGAAGGGAAAGACCTGACGATTCTGACCTTCGGTGCAACGTTGTATCGCGCGTGGGAAGCGGCGCAGCGGCTCGAGAAGGAATTTGGCATCTCGGTGGAGCTGATCGACGGGCAGACGCTCGTGCCCTTCGACTACGAGATTCTCGTCAATAGCGTGAAGAAGACCGGCAAACTTATCCTGGGCAGCGATGCGTGCGAACGCGGGAGCTATATGCACACGATTGCCGGCGACATCGCGCAACTCGCGTTCGACTACCTCGACGCGCCGGTGTGCGTGGTGGGTGCGGAGAACTGGATCGTGCCGCCCGCGGAACTCGAGGACTCGTACTACCCGCAGCCTTCGTGGTTCCTGGACGCGTATCACACGCAGATCAAACCGTTGCCCGGCTACGCGCCATCCACGAATCGCACCACGGCGCACCGCCTCGAGCGCTCGCGCTACGGCGTGGTGTAAGGGCGTCAGGGAAGCGGCGCAAGTTCGAGGGTAACGGTTGTTTCCTCATCTCCGGTGATGGCGATGTCGATGTGGCGGGTACTGGAATCCGCTTCTCGAGCGATGGCCACCAGGTCGATGCGATTCTGCTCATCCGTAGACGGGGGATCGAAACCATCGTCCCGGTCGCGCCTCGGGCCTGTCAATCCGCGTCCATAGGATGGGTCATCGCCTCGAAAC
>JADLCA010000766.1 GCA_020847495.1 Candidatus Hydrogenedentota bacterium
CACGGGTCCTGAGGGTTCTGGATCAATGGGTCATATCCCAGCGCGTAGCTTTCCATGCCGTGAGTGATGACGCGCAGGTCGGCGAAGTACGGGACGTTGACGGGGATGTTCCACAGTCGCCACGTGTTCGCATACCCCAGACAACTGAACAGCAGTGCCATTACCGTGGCGCCGCAGACAATGCCCGCGGCCAATAGAGATTTGCCTCTCATACGAAGTGCCCCAGCGGCCCATGCACCGCGTCTCCAATCCTCAGCATGGGCAGACGCCATTCGATGACTATCCCATCCCGGCCAAACGAGAATGTCAAGAGGTTTTCAGAATTATGCAGGTGAGGCGTGGCCGCTGCCAATGAGAGCGTCCGCAGATGGCGCAGATGAACGCGGATGAGAAGAACAGAGGCGGGCGGCGGAAGCGCAGGCATTTAGGGCTGGCCCGAGATTGCGGAAAGAAGTCCAAATCCTGAAGTAAGTTCTCCAGAACCGCGATGGCCTCACCATTCGCGGACTTGCGGCCACGCCTTGTCCAGTGGGAGACGGGGTTCGCGGCACACGACAACGTGGAAAGGACTATCCCCGGGATTCACGTTCTCCAGTTCAACGGTGACCCCGTTCTCGACGGTGGCGAACGATTGTGCGAGGGCCTCCTTGTGGATGCCGGCCGCGATGACGGTTCGGGTGCCGGGCGGCGGTGGGCCCCATAGGTAGTAAGTCATTGTGCCACTGTAAGCTTTGGGCAGTCCGTGGGCGCCGCCGAAATAGTCCACGGCCCCGGCGATTCCGTACCCGGCGGTGAATATGATTGCAGAAGGCTTTTCCTCCGTGGTGAGACGGTTGTACACCTGCGCGATGGCTTCCACGCGTTCCCGCCAGCCGAACTGGCCGTGCAGGTCGCCCGTGAGTTCGTAGACATTGTCGAGCTTGCCGAAGGTGAGCGCCGAGATGTACCTGTCTGTCGCGCCGATCGTGAGAATGGGTAGCGCTACTGGGACGAAAAGGGCCCCCATGACCGTGAGAACGGCGAATGCCGCCGGGCGCAGCCACGCCCAATGACGGCGTGCGGCGAGATGCTCAATAGCAATGGCGCCGCCCGCGAGCAGCGGCGGATATGCGGGGGCGAGATAGTAAATCTTGCTTTTCGCGATCACGAGCAGCAGGAGCACGGTGATGAAGAGCCACCCGAGCACGCGATACGGCTTTCCGGATCCGGTGAAAAAGAACACCAATCCCGCGATCCAAATGGGAGCGTTGATCGGATGCAGGTACAGGACTTGCCCGAGGAGGAACTGAAGAGCCGAAATGCCGCTCATGGTCTCCTCGTTGAGACGGCGGATGAACTCCAGCGTGGGCCAACCGTTCTGGATTTGCCAGATTAAGTTGGGTAGGAACAGTAGGAAGGCGACGGCGCCTCCCGCATAGGGCCATGGGGATTTGAGCAGTTTGCGCTGCGGCGTCAGTAACAGCCCCGCGGCAAGGCCAAGGCCCCAGAACAGCATGGTGTGCTTGTTCATGAGACCCAGCCCGGCGACCACTCCCACCACGAGCCAAAGGCGCGGCTTGTCTTCCTGGATGATGCGCACGACGAGGTAGGAGCAAAGCACCCAATAGAAGGGCTCGAAAGAGGGAATCGCCAGAACGTTGCCTGCCCGCAGATAGACGGGCGCGATAATCATGGATACGCAGGCCAGCGCCTGCGCGAATGGACTGCCTCCCAGGCGGCGCGTCAGCAGTCCCGTCAGGAAGACGGCCGCGGAGCCGGCCAAGGCAGGGAAGAAACGCAAGCCGGTGAGCGATTGGCCAAACAGCTCATCCGCAAGCCGCGCGAGAAAGGGCGTCAACGGAGGATGATCGACGTACCCAAAGGCAAGGTGGTGCCCGCATGCAAGAAAGTACAGTTCATCGTGGTGGTACCCGTACCAGCGGTTGTATACGAGGTGCAGCACAAGCTTGAGCAGGGCAAGAGCGCCGATGATTGCGAGTGAGGATATCGCCCATGGGCGCGGAGTTTTGGCGTCGCTCATCTCGGAGTCCTTGTCAACAGGTTTCGCTCACCATTTCCCCCGGTTCGATGCGCGCGGGCGGCAGAAGGTTGCACCGCGCCCGGCTCGTAAACAGAAGAACGCCGGGGAATCACGGGACTCCCCGGCGCGGACAGTTCAACAGTTCACTCGTGGACGCCGGCCTGCGCCGCGCGGGTCCCGGGCACTATTCCTCGGCCTCGAGCAACTTGTCGTAGAACTCCCGGAACGAGTCGCCGTGCGCGCCTTTCATAAAGGCCAGGGCGGCGCGCGGGTGCTTGTTCAGCAAGCCGGTGATGGCGTAAGGGATTTCATACCCCCAGCGCAGGTCGGCCTTCATCTGCACGAAGTACTTCTGGATGAGGTCGAGGATGGGCCGGGAATCGAACTTGGGGTTCTTCAGGAAGTCGACCAGCAGTTCCAGCGGGCAGTTCCCCGCGGCGCGGCCCATGCCGTAGATCGTGCCGTCGAGGTAGTTGACGCCCCGGATAATCGCCTCGATGGTGTTTCCGAAACCCAACTGCAGATTGTTGTGGGCGTGGATTCCGATCTCGATCCCCGCGGGCTTGAGCTTGTTGATGTATTTTTCGGCCAGATACTGCACCTGTTCCGAGTAGAAATATCCGAAGCTATCCACGAGGTAGACCACCTTGAAGAACTTGGCGCTGGCCAATTCATCGAGGGCCTCGTCGAGGTCGGGCTCCAGCACGTGCGATATCGCCATGATGTTGCAGGTGGTCTCATAGCCGAGGTCGTGGACGTGCTTGCCCAGGTGGATCGCCTTGTCGATGTCCTTCGTGTAGGTAGCTACGCGGACCATTGAAATCACCGAGTCCGACGCGGGCAGGAACGCGTCGTAGTCCGTGCGGCCCACATCGCACATGATCGATATCTTGGTGGCGTCGGTCTTGTACGCCACGTCCCGAACGTCCTGCTCGTCACAGAACCGCCAGATACCCGACTCGGAGGGGGGAAACTCCTTCTTGTCCGCGCGATA
>JADLCA010000767.1 GCA_020847495.1 Candidatus Hydrogenedentota bacterium
CGATCCGCCGCTGCACCATCTCCGTGCCGATCGTGAGGTGGCCCAGGAGCTTTCCCACCGTGGTGTATTCGACGAAGAGGTCCTGGGTCATTTCATCGAGCTTGCCGATGTCGTGCACGAGCACGCCCGTCAGGAGGATGTCACGGTCGATCTGCGGAAAGATCTCGCAGACCGCGAGGGCCAGGCGCGCAATCTCGGTGCAGTGTTGCACGAGGCCGCCGCGATACGCGTGGTGCCACTTCTTGCCCGCGGCGGCCGCCGAGAAGCGTTCGACGAACGACGCGTCCTCCAAGAACGAGTCCACCAGTTTGCGGAGCCATTCGTTCTCGACCTTCTCCATGAGCGTCCGGAATTGCCGGAACACTTCCGTCGTGTCTTCGGGCACGAAGACCAGATCTTCGGGGTTGTACTCGTCCTTGCGGAGCGGCAGCACTTGATCGACGCGGAGTTGTAGGCGGTCCTGATAGCTGGTGACGGTGCCGCGCACGTTCACGACGTCGCCCAGCTCGAACATGCGCGCGACGCTCACGGCGTTGTTCCACAGGATGCCGCCGATTTCGCCGGTCTTGTCTTTGAATACCATGCCCAGGAACTTCCCGCCCTTCTGCTGGTCGCGCAGGTCTTTTCGCGTGGCCACGAAGTAATCGTTGACGGTGTCGCCTTCCTGGAGAGTCTGAACGTATTGCCGCTTCATGATAGCCCTTTCTGAGTAGAAGCGTAGAGTATCGGCTGAAGCAGGGCGCATGCAAGCAGAAATCCACGACATGGGCAGAAGGCAGAGCGGAGACTTCAGATCTCAGATCTCGGCCAGTGTGCAGACATGATGTTACAGCATTGCCGCATGTGCGCAACCAGAAGCGCCTGGGGATAAGGCGGCACGCTCTGCCACGCACGACGCGCCAATCTCACCGGAAACCTGCTCAGATGACAGAAGACCCGGACGGTGATCTCTTTGCATTGTCTTGAATTCATGGGGTAGTGTGGCGGGTTGGGAGATATACCGCCATGCTGGATTACATTGCCAATCACAAGATCCTGACGTCCTTTGCCGTGGTGTTGCTGTTGATTGCCGGGTGCTTCGGCTATCGCATCAAGGGCCCGTATCGCTCGTACCGGGCGGACCTGGCCAGGCCCGCGACCGGAGACAGCGCCACGCCGGGCGTCCTGGAAGTGGGCGTCGCGAAGCGCGATATCACGCCGAACCTGAGCCTGTACGACACGTGGACCGACGCCGATGGCGACAGCAAGTTCAACGAGTCCAAGGGCGACTCGTGGACGGACAGCAACGGCAACGGCAAGATGGACCTGGTGTGGATGGCGGGCTTCTCGAACAACCGTCCCGCGAAGGGCGTAAACGACCCCCTGTGGGTGCGGGCCATCGCGTTCCGCAACAACGGCGTGACGCTGGCGATGGTGACGATCGACAGCATCGGCATCTTCCACGAGAAGTTCATCGCCGTGCGCAAGTCGATTGACCCCTCGCTCGAGATTGACCACGTGCTGTTCTCGACGAGCCACAATCACGAAGCGCCGGACACGATGGGCATATGGAGTTACTCGCCGATCCGGCCCAAGTTCGACTACGCATACATGGAGAGGGTCAAGCTGGCCTGTAAAGAGGCCGTCGAAGAGGCCGTGCGCAACCTGCAACCCGCCGACATGATTCTCGCGGACAAGGTCATCGCGCCGGAAGGGTTTGTGGACGATAGCCGCAAACCCATCGTGTACGACCTGCACGTGTGCTCGGCGCGTTTCGTGAAGCACGGCAGCGACGAGACCATCGGCACGATGGTTTCCTGGGGCAACCACACGGAAACCCTTGGCGGCAGCAATTCGCTTTTGACCTCGGACTTTCTGAATTGGGTGCGCCTGGGTGTTGAGAGCGGCGTCAGCGAGCCCAACGGCGTTGAGGGTTTCGGCGGCATGTGCCTGTACTTCCAAGGCATGGTCGGCGGATTGATGACGCAGCTCCACACCACCGTGCCGCATCGCGACGGCGTCCAGAAGTTCGATTCGGCGAGCTTCGAGAAGGCGCAGGCGCTCGGCGAGAACGTGGCCATCGTCGTCGCGAATTCGCTGCGCAGTCCCGAGGCGATCCGGACGGAGAATCCCAAGGTGCAGGTGGTGGCGAAGACGATCTTTGTGCCCATGGAAGGACTGTACGGCGCGGCGTGCATGCTCGGACTTGTGCACCCGGGCTGGTACTGGGGCAAGGGCAAGTCGGAAGTCAACGCCATCCGCATCGGCGACCTGGAAATTCTGACGATCCCCGGCGAGCTGTATCCGGAAATCGCCGAAGGCGGCATCGAGTCGCCCGTGGGCGCGGACTTCCCCGGCGAGCCGGTGGAAGTGCCGCCCTTGCGCAAACAGATGCGCGGCAAGGTCAACATGATCTTCGGTCTCGCAAACGATGAGATTGGCTACATCATCCCGAGGACGCAGTGGGATGTCGAGCCGCCCTACGCGTATGGCGAGACAGAAGAGCCGCAGTACGGTGAAGAGAATTCCGGCGGTTCGGAGATCGCGCCTGTCATCCACCGGGAGTCGCTGGCGGTGCTGGAGCAATTGCACGCGATGCCGTGAGGCGCGTACCAGGGGGACTGATCATGAACCGGACTCTGTACGAGGAGACGCAACGCTTCGCGGTCTGGGTCTACATCGTAACGGCGCTCACGATGAGCGCGGTGATCGTGGGCCAGTTCTTGCTTCTGATGAATCCGCCCAGGAATGGCGACCCGCTGCCGCCCGTTGTGCCCGTCATCACCATCGTGGTCACGATCATTATCGCGAATCTGCTGTATATGCGGGTGCGCGTGCGCGAAAACGATGTCTACGCTCAACTCGGCTTTCTGTTCCCGATGATGTGGCGCCGGATCGGCTTTGACAAGATGCAGGAATACCGGGTGGTGCAATACAAGCCGCTCCGCGAGGCGGGCGGCTGGGGAATCCGCTTCGGCATGTTCGAGGGCAAGCCCGCCTCGTTCGTCAACGCCCGGGGTGACCGCGGCGTCTTGCTGATTTCCGACAAACGGCCCCTCATCATCAGTTCCCAGGACCCCGAGCGGCTCGCGGAGGCGATCGCCCGCGCCCGCGAGGTCTATCAGCAGGCGCGCGGTTGACATGGGAGTCCCTCGCGGGGGACGATTGACGGGCGGGCCTAGACCGGTGCGGAGTATCAAGGACAGCAAGGACAACAGGGACGAACGCGGACCGGAAAGCGCCAGACAATGACGGCGTGGCTAGCGCGTGTGGGACAGGCGCCCTCGCCTGTCATTCTCCCCCCCGCGTGCGGGGGGAGTTAGAGGGGGGGTAATGGCGCCCCATTGCCCCGAACGGCAAGGCGGGGACTGACGCCGTCTTTCGCGTAGGCTTTGCGAAGCGAAACACGGTGTCTGTCCCTAACACCCAGGAGTCAACGTGCTGCCGATACATCCTTTCACCTACCGACTCGTTCATCGGTTTCTGCTGGGAATCCTGGCGGCCGTATCCAGTCTGTCCGCCTTGGCCCAGGTCCCGCCTGACCCCCGCGCGCTTTGGGAACAGGCCACTATTTACCGCGACGAATGGGGCGTGCCCCACATCCAGGCGGACAGCCTTGTTGCGATGGCCTTCGCGTTCGGCTACGCGCAGTCCGACGACCACCTCGAAGCCATGTTGAAAGCCTATCGCATCGCGGGCGGCCGGGCCGCAGAAGTATACGGTCCGGAATTTGCCGATTCCGACGAGTTCAGTCTGAAGGTCGGGCATCTCGCGTCGGCGATGTCCGCTTACCCGCTGGCGGACCCCGTGACGCGGGACCTGTGCGAAGGGTTCGCGCTGGGCGTCAACACCTGGCTCGTTGACCATCCCGGCAAGGCCCCGGAGTGGGCGGATGGCGTGAGGCCGGAAGAGATTCTCGCCCTCATGCACTGCTATCTCATGAGTTTCGCGCCGTTTGACTTGCCGGACGTGTGGCGGCGCGCTCCCGCGGCCACCACCGGCAACGCGTGGGCGGTTGGCCCCTCTCGCTCGGTCACCGGAGAGCCGATCCTCGCCATCAATCCGCACGCCGACTATCGCGGCCCCTTCCAATGGTACGAGGCGCACCTGACGGTGGGCGATTTCAACGTGGCGGGCGCGACCCTCTTCGGCTTGCCCATGATCATGGTGGGCCATAATCAGCGATTGGGCTGGGTGTTCACCCCGAATTTCACGGACTTCGCCGATGTCTACCTGGAACCCGACACGATGGGTCCCGCGCCCGACAAAGACGATCCCCGGACCCTGCTGGCGAATCGCGACAGCATCCGCTATCTCCAGATGGTGGCCAATTCACGGACCTATTACGTGCGGCAGCCCGGCGGCATGGAAGAGCGGCAAGTCCCCTACCTGGACACCCCGCGCGGTCCCATCATTGGCAAGCACAAGGGGCGTTTCTGCAGCTACCTGGTGGGCGGCTTCCGGGACTTCGGCGGCTTGCGGCAGTTGTTCGAGATGGGCAACGCGCGCAACCTCGCCGGATTCCAGAACGCCTTGAATTTGCACCAGTTCCCGTGTTTCCACATCACCTACGCGGACGCGGACGGCAACATTTTCTACGTGTACAACGTAAAGGTGGGCACCAAGTATTGGCCGGGTCCGCCCAACATGCTGACCCCGGCCGGGGCGCCCGGCGAGTCCAAGGAGCCCAACACCTCTCCGCAGACCGTGAACTGGTCATTGCCGGTACCCGGGGGCGCGTCGATGCTGCAGTGGGGACCCCTCATCCCGCCGGGAAACCTGCCGGCCATCACCAATCCCGCGTCCGGGTATTTGCAGGCGTGCGGCAACCCGCCGTGGGAAGCAACCGAGCGGGCTAACCTGAGCCGCGAGCAGTGGCCGGGCTGGTTCGCGCCGGAGGCGGATTCGTTCCGGGCCCAGCGCGTGCGGCGTCTGCTGGCGCTCGGGCAGCGTTCGTTTGAAGACACGCAGGCCATGCTTTACGACACCACGGTGACCGCAGCCACCTTCGCGGTGCCGTGGCTCAAGCAGACGGCTGACGAGAACCGCGACTGGGTCGCCAAGGCCCACGCGGACTTGCCCGCGGGCCTCGATGTCTTGTGGCCCTGGAACTACGTTTCGGAGCCGGACAGCCCCGGAATGACCTTCTTTCACGTGTGGTGGAACGCCCTGCGCGCGATGTCTCCCGGGATGGGCGAAGTGCCCCTGGTCCAGGCCATGAACGAAAACAGGCCCGAGTTGCACGAACCGGCCCTGCGCGCAGCGGAAGAGGCGGCCATGCTCATGCGCAGCGAATTCGGCTCGCTGCAGGTGCCTTGGGGCGACGTCCATGTGTTCACCCGGGGAGACAAGACCGTGCCGGCCCCCGGCAGCTCCAATGGGGGAACCATCTTTGTGGCCTCGGACGATCTGTACGAGGATAACGTGTGGAAGGTGGGTTACGGTTACGGATTCGGGATGGTTGTGGCCTTTGGGCAGGACGGACCGCGAGCCGCGAGCATGGTGCCCTTTGGCGCCTCGGAGAACTCCGATTCCCCGCACTTCTCGGACCAGTTGGAACTCATGAAAGAGCGCCGGATGAAGGCCACCCGCTTCGCGCCCGACGAGGTGCAGCGCACGGCCAAATCCGCGTTTGGCTCGATTGTCAGCGTCGCCCCGCCCGGCATGGACGGCCTGTGCACGGTCCGGGCCACGCGGCCCGTGAATGTGTCCACGGCGGTGTCGGGGGAACCTCCCGCGCCGGTGCCCGCGGGATTGGCGACCTACTCGGTGTACGTTCAAGTGATTCAGGAGCCGGTGACCGCCGAGTCCATCCTGGAGTGGGACGTGTATGTCGCGCCGGAACTGTGCGCGCCCGAGAACCTGCCGTATCTGGCGATGTACGCGTACGACGCGAACAATGGTTGGGCCCGTCTGGAGGCCCAGGAGGCCAACCTGCAAACGCGGACGATCACCTGCCGTGACCGCGGCCCGCGGCTGTATGCGCTGCTGGGTCCTGCCGAATACCGGATCGCGCCCGACCCGGCGGCGCGCTCCTTGATCGCCCAGACTATCCCGACGGCGCCACCACCCCAAGCGGCCCCGCCCGCTGACGCGCCACTTGTTGCCTCGGCTCCTGCCGGCGGGGAAGTGGAACCTGCGGCTCCGGTGCCCACCCTGCCGATGCCGCCCAACGCCGTGAAAAGCAAGGTGCGCCAGGGGGCGGTTGCGTGGGGGACCAAGATGCAGTTGCGTCCGCCGGGTGTTGAAGGCTTGGTGCAGATGAGTGGCGAGGCCGCTTTTGGCGCGCGGCTTCTGGTGTCGCCCGACCCGCCTGGAGCGTTGCCGGAAGGGCTGGCGGCGTTTTCGGAGTACATCAACGTCGAGTGCTCGTCCAAGGATAAACCCGTATCGATAACCGTGAACCTGCGCGTGCAAGCGGAGGTGTGCGAGGAGCCGGCCATCGACCAGCTCGCGGTGCACGTCTACGATGCCGCCCAGGGATGGGTGCGCCTCGACGAGCAGCAGCACGACGCCAAGACCCGCAGTTTCAGCGCGGAGGACACGAGCCCGCGCACGTACGCGGTGCTGGGTCCGCAGGGTTTGCTCCGGCAGGCGCCTACGCCGATAAGCGAATCGGCGGGGCCGGGCGCGTAGGGGGCGCCGAGCAAGGACGCCAAGGACGCCAGGGACAGCAGGGACAGCAGGGACAGCAGGGACGAGGCTGCTCCCCGCATGCGGGGAGGGGAAGATAGAAGACCATGGGCAAGATGCCCATGCCACCTCGACCGGCACGCGGCCGGCACGCGGCCCGTACGCGCGGGGGCGCGTCCCATAAGTCCCATGATTCCCATAGTTCCCATCATTCCCATCTGTTTTCGCGAATCGCAACACGGTCCCCGGAATGTGAGTTATCTAGCGAGGCCTTTCTTGAACCTTTGCGCGGGGCGCGTGTACGCTACTTTTCCGTGTCCGGGGAATACTCGGGTAATTTGCTAAACACTTCCCGCCCCGGCGGGAGAAGACAGAGAGGAAGGACACTCATGAAGAAGTTCGCGTTGAAAGGAATGGGGATTCTGCTGGCGGCCGTGCTGACGTTTGCGGTCGTGGGTTGCGGTGGTCCGGCTCCGGAGCCGAATGACACGGCGGCGCCCGGCACCGAGGCTCCGGAAGAGACGGCGCCCGCGGTTGCTCCCATGGAGCCCGCGGCTCCGGCTGAGCCGGCACCGGCCGAGCCGGCGCCCGCCACCGGTCCCGAGAGTGCCGCCCCGGCGAGCGGCGATGCGATGAGCGCGGCCCCGGCCGCCGATGCCGCCGCCCCGGCCGACGCCGCGGCGCCCGCCGCTGGCGGCGCCCTGACGGCGGAGACCCTGACCGGCACGAAGTGGAACGCCGGCGGCATGTCGTTCAGCTTTGAGAAAGACGGCGTGTTGAAGGTCAATGACTCGATGCCGGGCACGTGGTCGATCGACGGCACGACCCTCACGGTCGGTGCGATGGGCCAGGAGTTCAAGGCGACCATCGAAGGCGACAAGATCGTCTACGAAGGCAACGCGCTCGAGAAGGTCAGCTAATCACGCCCTTGAACGTACGAGTTTGGAGACGCGGGTCCTTCGTGCACGCGAAGCGCCCGCGTCTCTTGCTTGAACCGTGATACAACGACACGTAGCAGACGGTTTGGAGTGCCGCTGCTTTGACTGAGCAGGCTTGCCTGCGGCGCCCCACGCGAACCTCAGGTACACTGGCGCATTGGCGTAGTTGATGTGCCGTGCGTGCGGATCCTCAAACCCCACGCTAAAGGGATAATGGTCATGTCCAGCAGGCATCTCTTTCTGACAGCACTCACGACGGTCTTGTTGTTGGCGGGCTGCGGAGGCTCCGCTCCCGCGCCCGCCTCGACGGAGGCGCCGGAACCACCAGCGCCCGCCTCCTCCACACCCATCGAGACGACGAACCTCCCCGCGGACTTTCCAGCGGACATTCCCCTCTACGAGGGATGCAAGGTGGAAGCCGTCAGCGCGTTGCCGGACTCGGGAACCTACGTTTTGCAGGGGCGAACTCCCGACGTTATGGAGAAGGTGGAAGTGAGCATGAGGCAGGCCGTGGAAGCGCAGGGGTGGAAGCTGCACATCACGACCGCCACGCCGATTCCCGACATGGCGAGCATGAATTTCGACAAGGCGGACCGCATGCTGAACATTACATTGTTCCGCGACGACAAGGGGACCTCCATCAATCTGACAACCGGGCCGAGGCAGACCGCGGCACGGCCGAAGTAGCCGCGGCATCGAGGAGGGAGCAGTCGTGGGGTTGGCAGTCTGGATGCGGGTCGCGTGGCGCGTGACGGCCCTCATTGTATGGACCACGTCGCTCTTCGCCATCCGCCTGTTGGTCAAGACTGCCACGCCCCTGTCGCCCGCATTCGACGAGTGGGGCAGGCGCAAGCTCCTGCGGATTTGGGCTTCTGGCGCGGCGGCTATCATTCGCATGCGGTTTCACATTTCCGGCAACGCGCCGAAGCCGCCCTACTTTCTCGTCACGAATCACCTCAGCTATCTCGATATCGTCATGCTGTCGCGCACGTGCGGGTGCGTGTTCGTGTCGCGGGCAGACGTGCGGGAGCTGCCATTCCTCGGATTCCTCGCCGCCATGATGAACACCATCTTCATCAACCGCGAAAGCGCACGCGACACCAAGCGCGTCAAGGAACTCATTGCGTCGGCGATGGACC
>JADLCA010000768.1 GCA_020847495.1 Candidatus Hydrogenedentota bacterium
AAAGCTACGGACGTGTGAACTCGGCGCGGATTATCGTCGACAAGTACACCGATCAATCCAAGGGGTTTGGTTTCGTGGAGATGCCGGACAACAGTGAGGCCCAGGCGGCCATCAGCGGATTGGACGGTAAGGACATGGGCGGCCGTCCGCTTCGTGTCAATGAAGCTCGTCCCAAGACTGACGGCGGCGGCGGTGGCGGTGGTCGCGGTGGCGACCGCGGCGGCCGCGGCGGACGCTCCTGGTAACAGGCCCGTCTTCAGAAAAATCTAGCATTCAGGGGCCGTATAGGGAGAGGCAGGCATACGGCCCCTGTTCCATTTCCCGGCGCTTATGCGCCCGCCCCGGATTCAAAGTACTCGTAAGCAAGGATGTTGTCGAGGTAGACACCGTCGAAACCGGCATCCAAAATCTTCTTCACGAAGCTGGCGCCGCCGCCGAAGATGATGTCCTTCCACTCGTCGTTCCAGTATTCGACCCAGTACTCGTCGGGATAGCCGGAGTACTGACCCGCAATCCACGCCGGATTGCCCACTTCCCAATCATCGTCCCAGTAGTAGCGCCAATTCTCCGCAGCGCCGATATTCAGATACGCAATCACGAAGCGTTTCCCGCCGTTGGCCTTCTCGCGCAGCGCCGTTACCTGGGCGGCCGTGAACGCGGTCCCATTGTGGAAGGGATCCATGATGAGGAGATCGTAGTTTTCCCCTTGGACCGCCATAACGAACGCGGACCGCGTGCCAAACGGGGTGCTGTCGATGAGGTAAAGGAAATTGCGCGCATCACCCAGGGAAGCGATGGTGTCCGTGTTCACCCCGTACGGCTCGGCGGGCCATGTGGGGATCGAGTCGAGATCGTAGCTCGAATTGGGCGCCGCGAAATGGATATAGCCGTGCGTTGAGGCCCAGCCGAGACCATCCAGAATGAGCGCGGGAACGGAACAGTAGTCGGTGGCGAGCACCTCGATGCCTTCCTCTTCGGCACGATCGAGCAGAGCTACGTAATAATCGCGGTCTTCCTCCGCGGTGGCGATGTTGTAACCCTCCTGGCCGTAGAACGGGTGCTCCTGCCCTTGGCCGTCGAGGGCGTCCGCGTAGTCATCCACGAGGGTGCCGTCGGGTTCTCCGTCTTCGGTGAGGAGGTCCGGGCCGTTTTGGGCGATGACAATGAAGCCGGGATCGATGCCGCGCGCGTACGCAGCCAGTTCTACTACGAAATCGCGCATCTCGGCGCGATAGTCTGTTGCCGGGGGCTCAGGGTCTGGATCTCCATCGCCATCATCGGGTGGGAGGCAGCCCAAGACCAGCACGCCGGCCAACGCCAGCACCAGCGCCCGCGACAAGAGCCTCCAATTCATCCTGCGATCCTCCCTGCCCCTGGAACAAACATCCTTCACCTTCCAGGATTATACCGCGAGACAGGCAGGGCTGTTACGTGAAAATGGAAGCACGGGAAAACCACCCCAGCGTCGAGCGGGTGCGCCTAGCGCACGGGCGTCAATTCCGCTGGCAACTTGAAGTGCACATCTTCCATCATGATTTCGCTCTCGCTGACTTCAAGCGGACCGCGCTGGAGGAAGTACTCGATGACGCCTTGCACCAACATTTCGGGCGCGGACGCTCCCGCGGTCAACAGGATAGACTCGACGCCGTCGAGCCATTCTTCTTCGATCATGTCCGCGGTGCTGATGAGGTAGGCGGGCTTTCCCTTGGCACGGCAGATTTCGGCGAGACGGTTGGAGTTCGCACTTTCGCGATCGCCCACAACCAGGACCAGATCAACCATTGGCGACAACGCGTTCACCGCTGCCTGCCGGTTGGTGGTGGCGTAGCAGATGTCCGCCTTGGGCGGTCCTTGGATATTGGGGAACCTGCGCCGCAACGCGGCGATGACCCGCTCGCAGTCCTCGACGCTCAATGTTGTTTGAGTGATATAGGACACCTTGTCGGGATTCGGCACTTCCAGCGCCTCGACATCCGCCTCGTCCAGGACAAGCCGGATGTGCTGCGGCGCCCACCCCATCGTTCCGACGGTTTCGTCGTGGCCTTCCTCGCCGATGAGGATGACCGTGAAATCCTTGGACGCGAATCGCCTGGCCTCGTTGTGGACCTTCTCGACGAGGGGGCAGGTCGCGTCGATCACCTCCATCTGAAAGCGTTCCGCGTGCTTGAAACGTTCCGGGCTCACTCCGTGCGCGCTGAAGAGCAGGTGCGCCCCAGCGGGGACATCCACAAGGTCTTTGACGAAGATAGCGCCCTTGGCGCGCAAATCGTTTACCACGTGCGCGTTGTGCACGATATCATTCAGCACATAGACGGGTGCGCCGTACCGCTCGAGTGCCTGCTCGACACACTTGATGGCGCGCTCAACCCCCGCGCAGAAGCCCCGAGGTTTGGCCAAGATGATTCTCATGATATCTCCCGAAGTGAAAAACAAAGCATATCCAACCATGTATGGGAACACAAGCGCGAAGAGGCGCTATTCCTCCGCAATAGCGCGGGATCGGCGCGTTTTTTGCGCCTCGCCGTGGCCCGGTGCTATACTCCGCGTGGTTTTTGTCATACGACAAAGGCGGGGAAAACCGTCCGCAGGGTGACCTCCCGCGCGACTATACACAGGAGAACGAAATCCATGCCACTAGTACCAATGCGACAAATCCTGGACGAAGCCGCCAAGGGCGGTTACGGTGTTGGCGCCTTCAATGTCAACAACATGGAACAGATCCAGGCAATCATGGAAGCCGCCCGCGAGACCCAGAGCCCGGTCATCATCCAGGCAAGCCGCGGCGCCCTCAAATACAGCAAAATGATCTACCTGCGCAACCTCATCCAGGCGGCCTGCGAAGAGTGCCCGGAGATCCCGCTGGCCATGCACCTTGACCACGGCAACAGTCCCGAGACCTGCAAGCAGGCAATCGAGCTGGGCTTCACGTCGGTGATGATGGACGGTTCGCTGGGCACGGATGGCAAGACGCCGAATTCATACGAGCAGAACGTGGCCGTGACCCGCGAAGTGGTCGAGATGGCCCATGCCTACGGCGTGACGGTGGAAGGCGAACTCGGCTGCCTTGGCGGGATCGAAGACGGCCATGGCGCGGGCATCGCCGCGGATGACACGGATCACCTGACCGACCCGGCCCAGGCCGAAGACTTCGTCGCGCAGACGTGTCTCGACGCGCTCGCGGTCGCTATCGGCACGAGCCACGGCGCGTATAAGTCCATGCGCAAGGATCCCAAGACGGGCCAGATGCTTCCGCCCGCGCTGGCGATGGAGCGCATCCACGACATCCACAATCGCATGCCAAATTGCCACATGGTCATGCATGGTTCCTCGAGCGTGCCCAAGCACCTCGTGGACATCATCAACCAGTACGGCGGCAAGATGCCCGGCACCTACGGCATTCCCATCGAGCAGATCCAGGACGGTATCAAGCACGGCGTGCGCAAGATCAACGTCGACACGGACAGCCGCCTGGCCATGACCGGCGCGGTGCGCAAGGTGCTCTTCGAGACGCCCGAGAAGTTCGACCCGCGCGATTGGCTCAAGCCCGCGCGCGACGCCGCGTACCAGGTCTACAAGGACCGCATGATTGCCTTCGGCCAGGCCGGCCACGCACAGGACTACAAGCCGCTCACGCTTGACGACATGAAGAAAGTCTACGGCAAGTAGTTGCGACCTGAGGAATACCAGGAATCACAGCGCCCGGGAGCAAGCTTCCGGGCGTTGTTGTGTTTACGGGAGTGCGCCGGCATCTGCGGCGATTTGTGTTGCGAGAGTTTCGAGGCCAGAGGACAAGGCCCGCACCACGTCCGCCGGAGCGGGCTGCCCGGCCGGCACGGCGATTTCGTAGACTTTTTGCAGCAGCGGGGCGGCGTAACGGCTGTCGCCTTCGTTCCTGAGTTCCAGGTCGAGCTTTACGTGGGCATTGGCTCCCTCTTCCGTATCGACCTGCTCGAACGCGAGGATGGTCCCGGAGAGCACGAGCGTGCGCCGCCCGGCGAGGGGCGCGCCGAATTCCGCGCGCAACTTCTCGGGCACCAACTCGCTCAAGGTGGCCGCCCAGCGATCGAGGGCGTAGTACTCCACCTGAGTCGGACTCGTCTTGACCATGAGGTCCACGCGCGTCAGGGCGTCATGCGGCCGAAGGCGCTCGACCTCGATATTGCATGAGGCGGCCGCTTTGCCCGAGGGAGTCATGTCGAGCGTGTAAAACCGGGGCTCGGGAGAATGGGCGCAACCGGCAAGCAGAACCAGGAACACCGCGAGACCGGGCACTTTCAGGCTGCCGCACCGCTTTCTGTCCGCGTGGTGAAAATCGTAAACCATCTATTCCGCCTTTCGCCCCTGCGGACCGCCGCCGCGGATGACCGTGCTGGGTTCCTCCGCAATGGAGCGCGCAAAGTCGCGCAGGTGCCGAACCGTTTCCCGAAGATCGATCAGGGTGTCCTCCAACACGGGCCGGTTGTCGGTGAGCGCTCCGCTCGCTTCGCCGCTGAGGGCCGAAGCATTGTCTAGAGTCTTCTGCAAGCTTGCCACAATATCGTCCAGATCCTCGGATACCAGGGCAACGCGGTCGAGAATCGGCGGCACTTTCTCCAGCGCCGCCTGGACATCGTCCTTGCTCTCGCTCACCGTCGCGTTCAGGTCTTTGATGAGGTTGTTGGTCGTAGTGCTCACGTCCTTGACACGTTTGAGAATCTCGTCAATATCGTCGCGGTACTGCGAAACCGCGTCGCGCGCATCCGTGACCAGGCCCGTGCCTTCTTCCACGGCATTATCCAAACCATCGAAAATGGTGGCGACGGTACTCTCCACCTCTCCTCTCTCGGACTTCTCTCGGGCTTCCGCCACGCCCAGCAATGCCTGCACATCCTTGATGACTTCCTGCACGCTCCCCGCGAGCTGACCCGCCTGATCGAGCAGGCCGCCTTCGCGAACGCGCAGCTCCGCCCCGTCGGGAAGCAGCGGGGCGTCTTCCTTGCCGGTCGCGATCTCGAGGTGCTTCTCCGCGGTCAGCGTGGTCTGCGACACATACGCGACGCTCTCTTCATTAACATGCAACTCGGGCGGCACCGAAGCCTCCACGCGGATCATGTCCGGCCGTTGGGGATCGGTCACGATGTCGCGGACGCGCCCGACCTTCAGTCCTCCAAACCGCACATCGGCGCCGCGGTTGAGGCCCAGGGTATCCTTGAAGTAGCACACGTAAATGTGCTCCGCAACCGGAGGCCGGTACCCTTGCACGACAGCCACGAAGATGAGCAGCAGGGCGCCGCTCACCAGGACCATGACGCCGGCTTTCAACTCCGCTACGGTGAAGTCATGCTTCTTAGCTGCCACGATGCTCCTCTGGCGCGGTTTCGCGCGGTACATGGCGTTTCATGAATTCGCCTCGCCATCCAATCCCATCAACGAACGGATGTACTCGTCTCGGGAGTCACTCTCTTCGTCGGGGCGGCGCTCAAAGAACTGGCGGACGAACGGATGGTCCGACTGT
>JADLCA010000769.1 GCA_020847495.1 Candidatus Hydrogenedentota bacterium
GAGTACCGATTGGCTGCGCTGGGAAGCCCGCCCCTGGCACCAGGCGGACGGTACCGTCGGCGGAATCATCATCTTCTCCGAGAATGTCACGGCGAGGAAAGATGCCGAGCTTGCCCTGCGCCAGAACGAAGAGAACCTTCGCTCGCTCGTCGAGCTTCTGCCTGACGCTCTCTTCATCAACCAGGATAACCGGGTCGTCTACATCAACCGTAGCGGCCTGCGCCTGTGGCGCGCGGGTCGCGAAGAACAGATCCTGGGGCGCTCTCCATTCGAACTCATACACCCGGACTTCCACGAGAGAGTCAGGGAACGCATTCACCAGGTTCAGGCCACGTGCGAGTTCGCTCCCATTTGGGAAACCCGAATGATAGCGCTCGACGGGACTATCGTGCCGGTAGAGACCACGGCAGCGCCAGTCATGTTCGGCGGAAAACCGGCACTTCAGGTTGTCGTTCGGGATATCACAACCCGCAAACACGCCGAGACCGCCCTCCGCGAAAGTGAAGAACGCTTGCGTTCCCTGGGCGACAACATTCCGGACAGCTACGTTTACCAGTACACAATCAGCCCGGACGGCACGCCGCAGTTCCTGTACTTGAGCGCTGGCGTGGAAAGAGTTCACGGGGTTGCGGTTGATGAGGCGCTGCGTGACGCCAACGTACTCCTGCGGCAGATTGACCAGCCGCACCTCGCCCCCTTCCTCTCGGCCGTGGAACGAAGCCGCGAACAGATGGCCGACTTCGAGATGGAGTTTCATGGACGCCGTTCCGATGGGCAATCGCGCTGGGTGCACGTACGCTCGCGCCCGCGGCGAACGCCGGACGGCCAGGTTCTGTGGGATGGTGTCGCCACGGATATTACCGAGCGAAAGAACGTGGAAGAGGCCCTGCGTGAGAGCGAGGCGCGGTACCGCCTGGTCTCCGAACAAGGCATCGACGTCATCTGGCTCTTCGACATCGGGGCGAACCGTTTCACGTATGTCAGTCCCTCCGTGCAAAAGCTGCGGGGATTCAGCGCCGAAGAAATCCTGCAGCAAAGCATGAAGGAAGCCCTCGCGCCGGAATCGTATCGTGAGGTTTCCGAAGGTCTGTCACGGCGCTTGGAGGCGTTTGCCGCCGGAGATGAGTCGGCGAAGACCCGGGTCGACGAGGTGGTCCAGACGCATAGGGATGGCCACTTGGTGCCCACCGAAGTCGTTACGACACTGGTTACCGACGAGAACGGACATGTCACCCACATCCAGGGCGTCACGCGCGATATCACCGAACGCAAACGTGCCGAGGCGCATATTCAGCACCTGAATCAACTGCTGGGGGCCATTCGCAACATCAACAAACTGATCGTTCGCGAGCGCAATCCGCGCAAGCTCCTCGACGACGCTTGCGTCAGTCTGCAAAAGACACGCGACTACCTGCTGGTCTGGATCGCGATTGCCGATGGGGATTCCGATGCGGTCGTGCCCATCGCGTGGGCGGGCCCCCGGTCAGACTACCTCCAGAATGTGACCATTACGCGGAGCGACACCCTGCTCGGGCAGGGTCCCGTAGGGAATGCGATGCGGACCAAGGAACCATCCATCTTTCAGGATACGGGCACGGACTTGGCCTTTGAACCCTGGCGCGCACAGGCTCTCGAGCGAGGCTACCGGTCTGTGGCTGCTATCCCCATCCTGCAAGGCGCCCGGCTCTTCGGCGTGCTCAGTGTCTATGCTGACCATGCCTACGCCTTCGATGCCGAGGAAATAGACCTTCTGAAGGAGCTGGCGGGCGACCTGGGTTTTGCATTGAATAGCATCGAACTCGAAGACGCGCGCCAGGAATCCGACGAACGCCTTCGAACCGCCCAAGACCTGCTGGCGGAGACCGGACGGCTGGCGAAGATCGGGGGCTGGGAGTTCGACCCGCAGACCGGCAAAGGAACCTGGACGGATGAGGTCGCACGCATTCACGAGTTGGACCCCGAGCTGGAAACGAACAAAGAGCTGGGACTCGGTTTCTATGTGGGCGAGTCCAGCAAGCTCATCGAGCGCGCGGTCTACGAGGCCACCGAACATGCCTCTCCCTATGACCTCACCTTGGAACTGGTCACGGCCAAAGGGAACCACCGATGGGTGAGAACCGTGGGGCTGCCCCAGGTTGCGGACGGCAAGGTCGTGCGCATTCGCGGGTATTTCCAGGATGTCACGGAAATGAAGCTTGCCCGTGACGAGATCGATCAGCTTGCCCAGTTCCCAAGCCAAAACCCCAATCCTGTGATGCGCGTGAATGAGACGGGAACTGTTCTGTATGCGAATGCCGCATGCAGGTCGATTCTGCCATCCTGGGCCGCCGGAGGCCTTCGCTCCATGCCGGAGACCCTTGCGAGCGGTGTCGCGCAGGCGCTGCGCACGAATTCCGTGCTCCAGGTCGAAGCCGACAGCGAGGGCAAGTCCTTCCTGGTTACGATTGCCCCCGCGGCCGCCGAGCGCTGGGTCAATATCTACGCGTTCGATGTCTCCATGCGAAAGATAGCCGCCCGGGCGCTCGAAGTAAGCGAACAGCGCCTCGGCGAGGCCCTGGATATCGCCGGTGCGGGGCACTGGGTGTTTGATGTCGCAACCCGGTCGTTCACGTTCAATGACCGGTTCTACGCGTTGTACTGCACTTCCGCGGAGCGTGAAGGCGGATACGTCATGCCGGCGGATGAGTATGCGAACCGCTTCATGTTCCCGGAGGACGTTCACCTGGTCGCGGACGAAATTGCGCGCGCGATCAATGAGCCCGACCCGAACGCGAGATGGCAACTGGAGCATCGCGTTCGCCGGCGCGATGGGCAGATTCGACAACTCTTGGTGAGCATCACGACCATTAAGGACGCCGAAGGCCGCACGATTCAGACACACGGAGTCAACCAGGACATCACGCCACGCAAGAAAATGGAAGAGGAACGCGCCTTGCTCGCAACCGGGCTGGAGCAGGCGGCCGAAGCCGTCGTCATCACCAACGCGACGGGGGACATCACCTACGTCAACCCCGCGTTCGAGCGGATCACAGGCTATCAACGTCAGGAAGTGATTGGCCGCAATCCCCGCATTCTCAAGAGCGGTGAGCAAGACGATACCGTTTACAAGAGCCTGTGGGAAACTGTTTCCCGCGGCGACACCTGGTCGGGCAGAATGAAGAACAAGCGGAAGGATGGCACGTTCTACGACGCGGAGCTGACGATTTCCCCCGTATTGGACGCCGCCCGCAATGTCGTGAATTTCGTGGCCATCCAGCGGGATATCACCGAGCAACTGGAGCTGGAGAGACGTTTCCGGCAATCCCAGAAGATGGAGGCGATCGGAACCCTCGCCGGGGGTATCGCGCACGACTTCAACAACATTCTCGCCGCGATCATGGGCTATGGGCACTTGATTGAAGACTCCCTTCCGGCGGAAGGTGACTCCAGGGACGACCTGCGGCACCTGATGGCGGCCGCCGGACGCGCCACGGACCTTGTCCGGCAGATTTTGACGTTTAGCCGTCAGGGGGAAGAGCACCGTCAGGTCATCGATCTAGACCTGATTGTCAAAGAGGCCCTGAAGCTGCTGCGCCCCTCGCTTCCCACAACGATCGAGATCCGGTTTGAGATTGGCTCACACTGCGCGGTGCTTGCGGATGCCTCCCAAATGCACCAGGTCATCGTGAACCTCTGCGCCAATGCATACCACGCCATGAAGAGCTCCAGCGGCACCTTGACAGTCGCCCTGCGCCCGGTCACGCTGGAACCCGGATTCCTGGAACTGCACCCCGGGCTGAGGGAAAGCGAGTGTGTGAAGCTGTCGGTCAGCGATACCGGGTGCGGCATTCCAAGCGAGATTATGGACCGCATCTTCGACCCCTTCTTCACGACCAAACCCGTCGGAGAAGGGACAGGGCTCGGGCTCTCCACCGTGCACGGCATCGTGACAGCGCACGAGGGAATTATCACGGTTGACAGCGAAGCCGGAAAAGGCACGGCGTTTCACATCTATCTCCCGCGCGCGCGAACGGATGCGGTGCCCGGGACGGTGACTCTAGCGCCTGTCACGGGGGGAGGCGAACGCATTCTCGTGATCGACGATGAGTTGGCCCTGGCCAAGGTCCTCACCCGGGCCCTGCGGAAACTCGGCTACGAGGTGACGGAAATGGTCAATCCCGTGAATGCCCTTGAGACCTTCTGGGCGGACCCCAACCGGTTCGACCTGATTATCACCGATCAGACCATGCCCAAGGTCACGGGTGCGCAAATCGCGATGGAAGTCAAACGGGTCCGGCCGGACCTGCCCGTCATTGTGACCACCGGCCACACCAACAACCTCCTTCAGGACCAACACGCGGCCGCGCATGTCGCGGCCATCCTCCTCAAGCCTGCCCGGTTCGAGGACATCGCCCGGACCGTCCGTTCCGTGCTCGGAAGCCGGTAGGTCTGCCGCGACACGATCTCTGCCCCCCCGTTGAGAACCACCGTGTAATGCGATAGTATGAAGGGTAGTGGCCGGGGCAACGCGCGGGAACTCCAACCGAAAGGGGGGCCGGGGCATGTCGAGGCAGAGCGAAGTGACGCGGCGCGGTTTCATGCGGGACGCGGCGAAAGTCGCGGCGGGGGTGGCCGGGGGCGCTACCGTGGCGCGGGCGGACGTCTACAAGCGAATCCTGCCGCAGACCGTCATGGGCGCGAACGAGAAGATCCGCACCGGGCACATCGGAGTGGGCAATTACTGTGTCGTGAGCGGAATTCGCGACGTGCAGTTCGTCATGATGCGCGATGACATGCAACCCATCGCCGTCTGCGACCTCTACCCAAAGGCCATGCAGCAGGCCACGGAAGTCATCAAACAGAAATACCCGGCCCCAGCCGCATACACGTACTTCGAGGAACTCATCGCGAACAAAGATGTGGACGCCGTGATCCTGGCGACACCAGACCACTGGCACGCCGTCCCCACCATCATGGCCGTCGAAGCGGGCAAAGACGTGTATTGCGCAATGCCCTTGTGCACCACTATCGAGGAAGCGCAGGCCATGCGCGCGGCAGTGCGCGGCTCCAAGCGGGTCTTTCAAATCGGAGCCATCCAGCGCAGCGGAGCGTATTCTCAGGAAGCCGTCAACATGATCAAGGGCGGCTATATCGGCAAGGTCGGGCGCGTCGAGTGCTGGTGCCATAGCCACAGCACCATCAAAGGAATCGGCAATCCGCCGGACGAGGAGCCGCCCTCCTGGCTGGACTGGGAGCGTCACATCGGGTGGACACCCAAGGTGCCCTACAACAAGAACCGTTACCTCTACAACTTCCGCTGGTTCACGGACTATTCGGGCGGCAGACTCATGGATTGGGGCGCCCAACTGCTCGACGCCGCCCTTTGGGCCATAGGCGAGGAGAAGGAAATCCGCCGCGTGATGGCGGCGAGCGGCAAGTTCATCCTCGAGGACAATCGAACAACCCCGGACACCCTGGACGCGTTCTGGGAGTTTGATGATTACATTCTCAGTTTCTCCAGTCGCGCTTGGAGCCCGGATTGGTCGGAGAACGCCACCGAGAAGAGCCCCAGCTACGGCATCTTCTTCCACGGCACGCTGGGCAGCATGCGGGTTGATCGGCTGGGCTACAAGGTCTATCCGTTCCGCGACAACGGCGGATGCGAGCCGGTCGAGAAGCGCGACGCCATGGAGACGGATATGAGCAAAGCCCATTGGCAGAACTTCGCGGATTGCGTGCGGAGCCGCCAGGACCCCATCTGCAACATCGACGTGGCCTATGCTACGATGGTTACTTGCGTTACGGGCAAGTGCGCCTACATCGCCAACGCGAAGCTCGAATGGGACGCGAAGACCGAGAAGTTCGTGGGCAAAGACGCGGACGCCGTCGCCCTGGCCAACGAATGGGCCTACCGGCCCTACCAGAACGGCTGGTCATTGAAACCACCGTATCATGCCAATCTGAAGGTGTAGGTAGAGGTAATCCGTTGTAACTGATTTTTATATAATGACTTGTGACATATTGACTCTCCGCTGATAAGAATGGGACACAGGCGAGGGCGCCTATGCCACACGACCATCACGAATCCCTCGTTTGGCTGAAATCCTTGATGCTTTTGGGCAAACCAAGGACGGCAAGATAGGACGAACCCACTGTGGGCTTGGCAAGCGCGTGTGGCACA
>JADLCA010000770.1 GCA_020847495.1 Candidatus Hydrogenedentota bacterium
CCACGGGTGGAGCCGTAGGCGAAACCCGTGGATGGATGCTGCGCCATACGCTCAAGCCCCAGCGTGGGCGGGGGAAGTCCAAGCGGCTGAGGTCAGCCCAATTCAACAGGAGCGTTGGGAGGGTACGTAGAGAAGTGATATCGGAACCGTGGCGAAGGCTCCTGCGCCCCGCTGGGGCTTTCGTAAGGGGGGAGGGGTGGCTGACCCAGGGTTCCGCTTGTACCTCGCTCCACCCTGGGCTACAACCCAGCGCCCTTGCCAGGGCTTAAGGTCAAAGAGGTGCGTGGGGGATGATGCTGGCCGTCAATCCGGTCACTTGAACGAAGCGCTGTGCTGCCGCGCTCAGCGAGCGAGGCAGTACCAGAATGCCGTCCTCATGCTTCTGTGCGTTCCTCCGCGCCTCTGCGTTTGCGTGCATTCAAATTACAGGCGAGACGCCCGTTCCCCCTTGTACGCCTTCCCCTTGGTGGACTCTTTCTTGCTTCGGTGCAATCGATGAAATCGGTGGATAACTATCTTCGTTTGGTTGCGGCTACGCCGCGCTAGGCTATCCTCGATTGTCCTCCGGGACACACGATGCCGAGCGGTAGGCGTATCACCCTCAAAACGGCAGTCGAGCCTGGGAACGCCACTCACCAGCGTGGCAGACCATGAAGATAGCACCGTTTCGTCTGTTAGACGGAACCCACCCAAATGGTGGTGGCGCCGTTCTCTGCAATGTGTTGCGCCACTGCAATCTCACGGCTTGGAGCGAACTCAACTGCCATCTTGCGTATCACAGGTACACGGCGTCGGAAAGGAGGGAAGAAAATCCGGCTTCGGAGCAGGCGGGACGCCTGCGCTACAGCGTCCGGACTTCGGTGATCTATCTCGGAGGTCACGCCTTTTGAAACACGCTCTTAACCCGCCTGTCTCGCCCCCCCCACATAGCGGGCGGAGAAACAACGAGTAGTTCCACAAGAGAGGCGACACCAGCCGTACTTCGTGACGGCAACCCAACGGGCGGTCTTGGCGCGATTGCCCTGGCACGGGATTCTTGGCGCGTTCCCGTTTGTTGTGTAGAATGAGTCGAAGCTCAAAGGAGGCCCATACCAATGAAATGGCTCACGCGACGGGATTTCATGAAGAGGACGGCAGGCAGCGTGGCAACAGGTCTCGCGCTGGCGTCTTTCGGCATCTCCGCCCAGGGCACGCAGAAGTTCGCCGCCACGGGTAAACGGACTCTTGGCAAGACGGGCGTTGAGTGTTCGCTGCTGGGCATGGGGACGGGAACCCGTGCGTGGAACGGCAGCTCCGAGCAAAACCGACAGGGCCGCAAGGCCTTCGTGTCGCTCATCGAACATGCGTACGCGTCTGGTGTCACGTACTTTGACATGGCGGACATGTACGGCGCCCACGACTACATGAAGGACGCTTTGAAGAACACCGTGAAGCGGGAAGACGTGATGCTGCTCACGAAGACGGTGTCCCGCGAACCCAGCCTGGTCCGCGCGGACTTGGAGCGGTTCCGGCGCGAGCTGAACTCGCCTTACGTGGACATCTGCATGCTGCATTGCATGACCGAGGCCGATTGGGCCACGAAACTGCGCCCGTGCATGGATGAGTTGAGCGCGGCCAAGGCCAAGGGGCAAATCCGCGCGCACGGCGTTTCGTGCCACACGCTGGAAGCCCTGAAACTGGCGGCCGAAACGGAGTGGGTGGACGTGATTCTCTCCCGGATCAACCCGTTCGGGGTGAAGATGGACGGAAAGCCGGAGGAAGTCGTGCCAGTCCTTCAGAAGGCCAAGGCGAACGGGAAGGTGGTCCTGGGGATGAAGATCGCCGGGGAAGGCGAAACGGTGGACCGCTTGCCCGAATCGCTGCAGTTCGTATTGGGGCTGGGCTGCATCGATGCCATGACCATTGGCGCATTGAAACCGGCCGAGATTGACGCCAATATCGGGCACATCGCCGCGGTCGCCGTGTAGTTCCAGTCTGGGGACACACCTGGCACAAAATGTGCCTCCAAGGGGTGAATTGCGCCTGGACCTTGAACTTGTGCGCGCCGGGGGGTATCTTTTAACGCGGTGCCGGAACTTTTTGTGCCACAAGAAGATTAATCGTGGAGGCCGACGTGTGTTCCCTCTGTGGGGCCGTTTGCGACTGACGGGAAGGGACTTAGACATGGGGAAGCATGAAGCATTGATGGCGCGCTGCGTTGTTTCAGCCACCGTGGTACTCGTGATGGGCCTCTGCGTGCTGAGTGGATGCCAGACGGGAAACCCGTTTGCCAAGTCATCCACTCCCCCGCCAGCGGAATTGATGGAACCGGCGGACACCGCTCCCCCCACTGCAGAACCCTACACCGCTCCCCCGGAGACCGGTCTTGCGTTGTCGCCCTCACAACGCTTTGCGGATGTGCCCCTGCCTCAGGGGGCCAAGGAAGACCCGGAAAAGACATTCGTTTACGAGGACAAGACCGTCCAAGTGGGGCGAATGGTGTACACGTCGAAGGCCAGCCTGAACGAGTTGGCCCAGTTCTACATCCGGGAGTGCCCCGCCGCGGACTGGAAGTTGCAGAATGTGATCCAGGCGGATGGGGCGGACCTGTTGTTCTTGAAGGCGGGGAAGCGCTTGAAGGTCAATGTCCGTGACCTGGGCATCACGAAGGGGCGTCAACTCATACTGACCGTCACTCCCGAAGGAAGTTTATGACCGGGGCTCGTGATCGCGCCCATCAGATGGCGGGCGCAGCTGGTTTTGTGGTAGTTCTGGGCATCCTGGGGCTGATGGCGGGATGCGGCGGGGAACTGCCAGTCTCGTTGCCCGGAGTCCCTGAGATTCCGGGGATCACTGGACCCAAAGTGACGGACGAGGAGCAGATACGCGCCGTCCTCGACGATGTCCACAGGGGCATGCAGGACCGTAAGGTCTACAAGGTCCTGGCGCACGTCTCACGCTTGTATACCGATGCGGAAGGCCGGGACTACAACGCGATGCAGTCGTACCTGAGCGACCTGTTCAAAATCTACAAGGAAATCCAGATTACGCGGGTCCAGCCGCAGGTTTTCGTCGAAGGAACCCATGCCCGGGCCGTGGAGACGTTTGGCACACGGGCGGAACCTTTCAATGCGGACGCTCACCCCCCCATGAACCTCCAGGGGCAGATGAACGTATACCTCGAGAAGTCAGGTGACGCCTGGCAGATCGTGGAATGGGGCCGCATGCTGTAGACCTTTCTCCGTCTCCACCCGCGGCTCTCTCCCTGATCTCACCCGATGTCGCGCAAAGCCGCGGCCCCATCATAGGCGCCGTCCAACATGAACTGGTCGTCGCTTTTGAACGTGATGAGGTTGAATCCCAATTCCCGATAGTGCTTCGCCGTTTCCGGGGAAGTCGCGGGAACGCCGTTTGACAGGTGGTGCTTTTCAGAGATGTTCGTGATGTGGCGTGCGGCACCGACAACCTCGGGGTCGTGGGGCGAGTCGAGTTTGCCGATGGCGACCTGAAAATCGGCGGGGCCATAAAAGATGCCGTCAAGTTGCCCCTGGGCCGCCTCAATCATGGGTTCAATCTGTTCGACGGCCTGCGGGCTCTCCAACTGGATGAACAAGAAGCGGGTTTCATTCTGATCGGCCACACGCTCGCGCATGGAGATGCGGCGTTGCCCGAACAGGCTCGCGCGCATACCGAAGCCGCGTTTGCCCGCGGGGGGATACTTCGCGCAATCCACAATCCGGCGGACCTGCTCAGCGGTCTCCACGCGCGGCACGATAATCCCGCTGACCGCCATGTCCAAGGCCTGCGCGATACGATCGTAGTTGCCTTGCGTCACGCGCAGGATGGACATGATACCCACGTCCTCTGCGGCTCGGACCGCTTGGCAAATGGTCTCGTAGGAGTGGCAACCGTGCTCGTTGTCGATCCAGAGCCAATCAAAACCGGCGCGCGCGAACGTGCGCACAGCGGAGGGCGTCATGTATTCCAGCATGATGGTGCCCCAGCTCGTGCGGCGGTTCCGGCAGATATCCTTGAATGTGGCGCGATCCACGATGGCACTCCTATTCCGATGCGGCCGTCAAGCAGCCCCTTTGAAGCGATCCATGAGCACCGCGGCAAGAATAACGATGCCCAGGATGACCTGCTGCCCGAAACTCTCCATGCCGATCCACGTAAGGCCCGTAGCCAGCACCGCGATGATCAACAAGCCTATGAAGGTACCCATGATGGTGCCGCGCCCGCCGGAGAGACTGGTTCCACCCACGACGACCGCGGCAATCACCTGCAGTTCATCCCCCACGCCGACGGTCGGGTCGCCGGAACGCATCTTGGAGGAGAGGATCAGCCCCCCCACGATGGCAAGCACGCTGCACATGCAGTAGACAATCCACTTCACGCGATTGACGGGCACGCCGCTCAAGCGGGCGGACTCCGCTCCCCCGCCGATCGCGCGTACGTGCCGCCCAAATGGCGTGGAGTTCAAGAGAATGCCTCCTCCGGCAAAGGCTACCAACATCACGATTACGCTTACCGGCACATGGCCCGCGATGTTGTAACGGCCGAGGAAGATATAGTCGGCGGGAAGATCCGAGACGGGCGAGCCACCGACGATGAGGTAGCCCGCACCACGCACGGAACTCATGATTGCCAGCGTTGCAATGAAGGGTGGGATTTGGAAGCGCGTGATGAAAAGACCAGAGAAACAGCCTGCGGCCAAACCCGCCATGATGGCCGCAGCCCACCCTGCGCCCAGGGCCCACCACCCGGCATCGGCCAGGGCACGGGTGACAAGGGCGCCGACGACGCCGCCAAAAGCAATAAGCGACCCCACGGACAGATCGATACCTCCCGCGATGATGACGAAGGTCATGCCCACGGACACCACGCCGTAGATCGCGGACTGGTTGAGGATGAGGATGAGATTGTCCACTGACAGGAATGGCCGGATTCCCTGATAGCGGGCGATCACCTCGAAGGCCGCGCATTCGAGGGCCAGCGCTACCAGGAGAAATCCGTAAACCCGGAGGAAGGTGCTCGCCGCAGGACGTCCGGACGTGGCTGTCGCGACGTGCGGCATCAGGCAATGCTGGCCAGCGTTTCGCCGGTGGCCAGTTTCATGATGCGCTCCTGGGTAGCGTCCTTCCGGTCAAGTGAGCCGGCGAGGTGTCCCTCGTGCATGACTAGAATGCGGTCGCACATGCCAAGCACTTCGGGAAGCTCGCTGGAGATCATGAGGATGCAGACGCCTTTGCGGACGAGGTCGTTCATGAGGCGGTAAATCTCGACCTTCGCGCCCACGTCGATACCGCGTGTCGGCTCATCGAATATGAGGACCTTGGATTCGGTGAATAGCCATTTCGCGAGCACCACTTTCTGCTGGTTGCCGCCGCTCAGATTCTGCGCGGTCTGCTCGATGCCCGGGGTCTTGATCTGGAGTTCACGCACAAAATCCGAGGTGATTCTCCGTTCGCGGCCTCGGTCCACGAAGAGGACGCGCACCAAAGACTTGAGATTAGCCAACGTGGTGTTTTCGCGAATCGTCATGCCTAAAATGAGGCCCTGATTCTTGCGGTCTTCGGTCAAGAGACCGATGCCTTGCCGGATGGCGTCCTGGGGAGAGCGCACGGTGATCGGTTTTCCGTCGAGGAAGATTTGCCCGGCATCGATGCGGTCCGCGCCGAAGATCGCACGGGCGACCTCGGTGCGGCCAGCGCCCACAAGGCCCGTCAAGCCGACGATCTCGCCGCGGTGCAGCGAAAAACTGACATCCTTGAACCCGCCCTTGCGGCTAAGTCCCTCGATGCGCAGGCGCTCCTCGCCCAGATCGAATACTTCCTTGGGGAACTCGTGGGTAAGCGCACGGCCGACCATCATGCGAATGATGTCCTCGCGCGTGACGTCCGAAACCGGCTTCGTGTCGATGTACTCACCGTCGCGCATGACGGTCACGCGATCGCCGATGGCGAATATCTCTTCGAGACGGTGCGAGATATAGATCATCCCGATGCCCTGGCGCTTCAACTCGGCGATAAGCTCAAAGAGGGCGTCCAGCTCGTGGTCGGTGAGCGTCGCGGAGGGCTCGTCCATCACAATGATTCGGGAGTTGAAGGAGATGGCCTTCGCGATTTCGACCATCTGCTGCTGTGCAACGCTGCATTCGTTGACAGGCTTGCGCACATCGAGGTTCACACGGATGCGATTCAGAATGGACCGCGCGTCGTTATACATCTTGGACCAGTTGATAAAGGGCGACTTGCCGAGGCGCGGCTCCCGGCCCAGGTAGATATTCTCCGCCACGCTCAGGTAGGGGCTGAGGTTGAACTCCTGGTAGATCATGCTGATGCCCAGCTGCTGGGCGTGATGGGGCGAATGAATCGTGGCCGGCTTGCCGGAGAGGAGTATGGCGCCCGAGTCCATCGGCTGGGCGCCGGACAGGATCTTCATCAACGTGGATTTGCCCGCGCCGTTCTCGCCAACCAAACAATGAACTTCGCCCGGCTTCAGCGTCAGTTGACCGTTCTTCACCGCAACGACACCGGGAAACCGCTTCACGATGTCTCGCATTTCCAGGACGTATTCTTCGCTCATCCCTGCTGCTCCGCTTCCAGGCTGGTCTTATCGATGATGTCCACGCGCACGGGCACGATTTTCGGAACTTCTTCGCCCGCGAAATACTTGGCGATAATCTGAATGGCTTCCCGCCCAATCTCCGTGGGATGCTGGACGGTGTCGGCCTTCAATGCCGTCCCGTTGAGAATGGCCTCGCGCGCTTCCGGCGTGCCGTCGTAGCCTACGATGAATACCTTATCCTGGAGCCCGGCGGACTCGAGCGCCGCCAGCGCACCAAGCGCCGAGTCATCGTTAATGCCGAAGATAGCGTTGAGATCGGGGTTGGCCTGCAACACGTCCTGCGCGGCGCGCATGGCCTTGTCGCGCACTCCCCCGCCCGGAGCCCTTTGAACGATGCTTATCTCGGGAAACTTCGACAACGCTTCTTCAAACCCGGCGACGCGTTCCTGAACGGAGGCCGTCTCAGGCTGATCGATGATGGCCACCTTGCCTTTCCCGTTCAGAAGTTTGGCGAGATACTCGCCAATCAGGCGCCCTCCCAGCACGTTGTCCGAGGCGATGTGCGAGACCACGTCCGCGTTATGTGCGGCGATGTCCACGGTGAATACGGGGATCGCGTCAGCCCGGACTTCGTTGATCGCGGGGGCAATTCCAGCCGAATCTTTTGGGGACACGATGATCGCGTCAACACCTTGCTGCGAGAAGGTCTCCAACTGATTCACCTGCTTGGAACCATTGAACTCGGCGTATTGAATGCGAAGGATGAAGTTGTGCTTCTTGGCCTCGTCCTCCATCGCGGCCACAAGGTCCCGGTAGAACTGATGGCTCTGGGTCAGGAGCGAGGCACCAATGACCTTCTGGCGTTCCACCGGTTGAGCGTCCTGCGACGTCTGCGGTTCAGAAGGCTGCGGCGCGGGTCCACACCCGGCGGCCAGAATAAATGCCATCAAAACGAGCCATTTCTGCTTCATGGAATGATCTCCCCTTAGACGGTCCGTACTCTACTGCTTCGGCCGGCGCCTTGGCAAATCGGGCCCGTGAATAGGCTTCCGGGCACGGAATCCAGCCGCGGCGGTATAGGCATCCGGAACGACGGAACTGCGCGTGTAGTGCGAAACGTGTAACACTTCGCAGTTTGGTCGGTAGTTGTCCACAGAGTGTGTTCCCGGGCTACAGGGCACGCAGGGGTGGGAGCGGTAGCCCGGTGAGATCGACCGCGTGAATCGGCCAAGGTGGCCGTGAGTTTATGGGGTAACCGTAGAAAAGGAGTGCGTATTACCATGCTTCCGGATCAAATCTGCAACATTCTGAGTCAAATCCTTGGCGTCCTGGCGGGCATTCCCGTAATCGGCGGCTTCTTTGAGCAGCTGCTGGGCCTGTTGGACAATTGGTGCGGTGAGGAAGAAGCCTAACCGCACCGTTGACGTGCAGTTCTTGCGTGGGGTGAGCCCTTGCGGGGGTTCGCCCCTCACTTCTTTTTTCATCCGCGGCCTGGAAGCCGACACCCTCCCGACTTTATCATGGCTGGCATGAACGACGTTCCAGATCCGCGGCTACGGCGGCGTGACACGCTGTATCTAACCGCAGGTATTACCATCTGGCTGGGCGTTGGGTTCAGTCTCGGCTGGTACTACACCTTCACCTACTATGGCCGCGCCGGCTGGCCCATGCCTTTGCCAGAAACCTGCGCGGCGCTGGTCTTGTACTATTTCTCCGTGCTGAACGTGGACACCGAATGGCAGGCCCTGCACTGGATGCTGGTGTTTCCCGCTGCGGCGGCATTGTGGGTAGAGTGTCTCCGGCGGTGCGCCCGGTGGATGGGTTACGCGCAACCTCCGTTCAGGACCGTCTTTCTTTTGTTTGGACTCGCCACGCTGCCGTTGGCACTGCCCGGACCCTGGATGGCGTGGATTGCAGGCATCCAGGATGGCGCGTTTCACGTAGACCGCATGCTGGCCGTGGCCCTGCGCAGAGGGTTCGTGACGCCATGGTCCTGGTTGTCGCCGATGTATGCGGGACTGGGCACGCTGGGTTTATTCCTTCAACTCACGGCATACAAAAGGAACTTCCGCATGCCGGGAGCGAAGGCGTGGATGCACTATCCCCTGTCGATGCTCGCCCTGGTCGCGACGTCCGCCGTTTCGGCCGCGATTGCGGCACTTCCCCTGCGGCTCTGGTTCGAGTAGGGCTGAGACATGCGTACGTACTATCAGGCCATGGATATCGTATGCATTCTGGTGCACACGGGCCTGATTTCGTTTAACCTGACCGGATGGGCCTGGCGTCGGCTCAGAAAGCTGAACCTGTTCACGCTGCTGCTGACCGCGGCCTCGTGGTTTGGGCTCGGGGTATGGTACGGCATCGGATACTGCCCCCTGACCGATTGGCACTGGCGGGTGCGCGCACACCTGGGTGAGGGGGACTTGCCGGCATCGTATCTCAAGTACTGGGCAGACCGGGCGACTGGACTCGACGTAAATCCCACCGCCGTTGACACTGTGGCCGTTATCTTCTTCGCGGCCGCGCTGATCATGTCGGCCACCCTGAATATCCGCGATTGGCGAGGCGCAAGGCAACCAGTTGATTGAGACCTGGCGATCGCGGGCTGACCCCCAATCACCCAGCGCAGGCAAGCATGCTCGGGGAGCGGCAGTTCCGCATGGCGGCGTGTGTCCGCCGTCAGGATCCCGCCAGGGGCCAGCAGATTAAACTTACCCGGATTTCTCGGATACTGTCCGACTCGGCGAAGAGTCCCGACAGGGACGACAGATAATCCTAGAAAAAGCAGTTGGGCACTCTTCGCGGCGTTTTTGCCGCGCTTTGAGGTGGTTGTTTTCGGACAGGCATCCCGGTTTAACCCGGGGCCGGGAGCAACTTGCAGGGTGGAGGGGGCTGTCCCCCCAGGAATCGCGCGAAGGCCCGTTCCACGATACGGCGCCAACGCTCTTCCCAGGTCAACTGCCGCGCAGTTGAGCGAAGTTCGGCAAGGAACGCACCCACCTGGCATACACTCTCCCATGCCTTGCGGGCATACGCATGGGCACTGGTCAACGTGAGCAGGATCTGGCCCGCGTGCCGGGTCTGGCGTCCGACCGCGTGCAGCAGCAGCGGTCGGCTGGTGCATGCTTCGGCGTGGCGGTCCGTCAACGCCAGCCCCACGTACAGGCTCCACCAGTTGTACACTTGAGCCACCACCCGCGCCATCACTTGGCACCGGTGCATATCCTGCGTGGTGTAGCCGCCCCATCCCCACTGATTCTTTAACTCATCGTAGATGTTCTCCGCGTCGGCGCGTTCCCGGTACTGCTGGGCCAGCGTGCAAATCTCGTCGGGAAGCGAAGTGACCAGTACCGCGTATTCATAGGCCACGCCGTCCTCGCACACCTCCACCAGCGCCAGTTCGGTTTGTCCCACTTGCTGGGCCTTGGAGGCGATGGCGATGTCCTTGTGCAGCCGGCGGCGCAGCACGACCACCCGCCGCGCCTTGCTCCATCCCTTCAGCCGCAACGTGGATTCCGCCCCTTCCCAGCCCTGGCCCGCCGGGTGCCATGCACCACGGGCAAACAGCTGGCCGATAAGCGTTTTCACGCCGCTGGTTTGCCGCAGCTTGAACAAATAGCGCAGGTCCCGTTCGTCGGCATCGTTCATGTCGCGCTCGTTGCCGAAACTGCAATCCCCCCGCACGAATGCCGGCCACAAAGAACGCGGAAGCTCATTCAGGTACGACCAGAGTCCCGGCATCGTGTACTGGGCCGCCGA
>JADLCA010000771.1 GCA_020847495.1 Candidatus Hydrogenedentota bacterium
TGTACAGCGCAGATGTGCGGGAGGGCGGTGCAACGGCCGCGGAGGACGCCTGCGAGAAGTGTATTCCGGCGCTTACGAGCACAGCAGCTCTTGGCATGTTGGCCGGGACACCGGACGGACAAGTCTACGTGACCATTGACGGACTGGGAAGCGGCGCGCACCTGGAAGCCATCCTGGCGGCGTTACGTTCATGTCCCGGCGTGGGGGAGATCCAGGAGATGTACACGTCGGACACCATGGTACGTGTCGCGGCGGAATTCGCGGGCTCGATGAGGGAGCTTGTGGATGCCGTAGGGTCCCGGAAGTACGCCGGCATCATGGTGAAGATTCAGAGCGTCATCAATCGCGACGTCACGATCAAGGTCACCCCCGCTCCCGCTTCTTGAGTTGCGCCCTCGGCAATCCGCGGGCGGCAGCCGGTTTGGTTTACCCCCCGCTTGCAACACCCCGGCGCGCCAGAATCTCTTCGAGCGCAGCGGACAGGTCGCGCTTGGAATAGGGTTTCTGAAGAACGGCGGGCAAGGCGAGCGCGGAATCCTGCATGGCATCGCGCGCGGTATCGCCGTAACCGGACACCAACAGCACGGCGGTGGCAGGTGAAATGCGCCGGATCGCTTCGGCCAATTGGAGCCCACTCATGTGCGGCATGGACAAATCCGTGAGAACAACATCGACAGTTTCCGGGTGTCCACCAAAGAAATCCAGGGCCTCTTGCGCGCTCGACGCGGTATATACCACGAAGCCCAGGCTTTTCAGCATCCGTTGCCCTACGTCCAACACCATCGCTTCGTCGTCCACCAGCAAAATCGACTTCCCTATGCCGGTGGCGACGGGTGCGGGCACTTCCAGGCCGGGCGCTTGAGCGCTCTTGAACTGCGGTATATATACGTCGAACAGGGTGCCTATCCCGGGCTCGCTCTCGACGGCAATGGCCCCGTGCAGGGCGGCAACGATTCCATGCACCGTGGCAAGGCCCAGGCCAGTACCCTTTTCCTGAGACTTCGTGGTGAAGAATGGATCGTAGATTCTCTCCAGCGTCCGCGCGTCCATTCCGATACCGGTGTCCGAGACGCTCACCAAGACATACTCGTCCTCCGCGTCCAAAGCCGGATTCGCCGCGGCGACACTTGAAGGAAGCTTCTTCCGGGAGAGGGTGACACGAAGGGTGCCGCCGTTCTCCTCCATCGCGTGGCAGGCGTTGGTGCAGAGGTTCATGACGAGTTGATGGATCTGTGTGGGGTCGCCGTAGACCGAAGCATCCTTTGCCTCAATCACCGTATCCACCACGATACCGCGCGGGGCTATGGCGCGGAGCATGGCGAGGGTCTCTTTGAGAAGCGGCGCGACAGACAACTCCCGCTGCTCCGATTCACCCTGGCGGCAGAAGAGGAGGATTTGCGCAACAAGGTCCTTTGCGCGGGTGGACGCGGCGAGTATGCCTCCCAGATGATGGCGCAACGGATGATCCGGTCCAATTTCAGAAAGCGCCAACTCCGCCAGCCCCATGATGGGAACGAGGAGGTTGTTGAAATCGTGGGCAATCCCGCCTGCAAGAGTGCCAATGGCTTCCAGTTTCTGGGCTTGCCGCAGTTGTGCTTCCATCGCGGCTTCGCGCGTGACGTCGCTGCTCACTTTCACGATTCCGGTGATTGTACCATCGGCTTCGAGTACTGGCGAAAAAGCCGCATAAATCTCGAAAGCGGAGCCGTCCTTGCGGTGGGCAGCCATGCGGCCACGCACGACCTCGCCGCGTTCGGCGACCGCCCACGCGTCCGCGGAACCGTCCATGCCGGTGCGATCGACCTTGCTGACGTGTATCCCGATGACTTCGTCCTTGCGATAACCGGTCATCGCCTCAAAAGCGGAGTTGACGTATTGGATGGTTCCGTCCGGCGATGCGATGACCACGCTCTCCACGGATTGCTCAACAGCCGTAACCAGGCGCATTTGTGCCCGCTGGGCCAATTCCTTGGCTTTGATATCCTCGTCCAGTCTGGCGAGCAGCGAATTGAACGCGCTCGCGCAATCCGACAGTTCGTCCTTTCCCTCCAGAGTGATTCTATCTGCAAGGTCGCTGGTCTGGCCGATGCGATTGACAAAGGCGTGAAGCCACTTGAGACGGCGGCCCACGAGGCGGTCCAACGAATAGCCCACTGCCACGTACGCGCCCACGCCGATGAGGATCATGGAGAGGAGTATGAACTTCTGGCCGGCCAGAGACTGCCGGTATACGTCACGCGGCGTGATAACCTGGACCACGAAGACCGGCTCCCCGTAGATGTCGTGAATCAGGGAGTAGCCCGCCTTGCGTTCGAGGTCAAGCGTCTGAATAACGTTGTCAGACCCGCGCATCAGCAGCTCAAGCACGTCCGTGGAACTCATCTCCGCGGGCCTGAGCAGACTGAGAGGCACCTGAGTCTGATCGGCAATTCGTTGAATCTCGGCGGTATCGAGCGGCCTGCCAAAGATGAGGGTCCCCATGGGCGGCCCTTGACCAAGACTGGTCATGATCCGGCGCGATGCGATCAGGAGGGCCTCGCCGCCGGACCACAGAACGCCCTTTACTCCCTGGAGGTCGGGGAGATTCAGAAGCGGAGAGTCCGGACGTGTCAGTTCCTCGAGCAGTTCCGGGGGAACTTCGCCAACCTCCGTGGCGGGATCCAGATAAGCACCCTTGAAGACTACGCGGCCGGAGATATCGAGAAAGACAGCAACCCGCAGACCGTTCGATGAAAAGGTGTCATACGTAAGATTGGACTCGGCATAGCGGGGGTTCCGGCCTTGAACGAAAGTGTAGGTATCGTCCCAATCGGACCAGTCGACGAGGAGCCTGTCAAGATGACTGAGCTCCGAATCGAGAGTTTGCTGGATGCGGGCGATGTCGCGGGCTACTTGGGAGTCTTCCGCCCGTTCAGCGTCCCGCAGCAGCAGAACTCGCGTAACACCATACGTGAGAATGGTCAGACCACCCAGCAAAAGCGCGAGGATGCCCTGGGTTTTGCGCCGTACCGTCATGTCCCAATCCCCTTACCGGAACGGTCCCCCCCGGTCCTTCCTGCGCATGCAAGGCGATGATTCAAGCGTACCATGCCGCTTGAGAATTCGCAAATGCTGTGGAGACCCGTCATTCCCCTTGGACAGTCACCAGGATGATGCGATTGCGGGCTTTCACATCGCACTCGAGATGGAATACTTGCTGCCAAGGACCCAGCGCAGGTCTGCCTTGGCGCACCGGCACTGTAAGGGAAGGACCTGCCAGGGAGGCTTGAAGGTGGGAATGGCCGTTGCCATCGTGCCAGGCTTGTTCATGGCCGTAGTGACGGCTTGCAGGGATGAGGCGGTCCAGCATTTCCGGATAGTCGCGCTCGAGGCCGGGTTCATACTCGATCGTGCCGACGGTTGCGGTGCTCCCAAGATTGAAAATATGGACGAGACCGGTTTGGATGCCCGAGCGCTCAACCACTGCGGCCACCTGGGATGTGATGTCGTGCATCTCGCCGTGGCCACTTGTGCGAACAGAGATCTCTTCCTGGTGCGTCACAGTACCCCCTCGTGAAGCGTGGTCAGCCCAACGCGTCGCGCTGCCGTTCAACCATCTGGCGAAACGCGTGCCAGCCTTTCAGCGATTCGGCGCTCATGCTTGCGGGACGTCCTTCGGCCAGGTGATGCTCGACGGCGCGCAGACGGCGCCGCACTTCTCGTGGCAATGACACACGGGTGTTCACGGTCAGACCCGTAACAACCTGGCGTTGGTGGCGGCGGCGTATGTGCAGCTTGCGTTTGTGATGGATGCGATACCCATAGTCTTTCAAGATCGCCTTCGTCCGGCGAATGACCATACTGGTGTCTTCGCGGTCATCCTGAGCGAAGGAAAACGTCAAGTCATCCGCGTATCGCGTGTAAACCGCGCCGTGTTTGTCTGCCAATCCCCGAAGCCGCGCGTCCATGCCGAAGTTCACCACGTTGCTGAGGCGCGGGCTCGTGGGGGCGCCCTGCGGCAATGCGCCCTTGTGCGTGCAGAGGTGACTTAACAACGCTGAGGCGTCCCGGTTCCATCCGATCTTCCGAAAATACTCTTCAACACGTTTGGCCGTCGTCGAAGGAAAGAAGTTCTCTATATCCATCTGCACAACTACGGCCCGGCCCACGTGGCACGCGGCATTGCTGACGATGGAGTATCCACGCTCAAACCCGGTCACGGAGGTATGGGCGCGCAGGCGCCCCAGCACGCGGCGCAGGATGCGGCGCTGCAAATCCTTGAGATCAGGGCTGGGAGCGGCGATGCGGCGCTGGCCTCCTGACTTCTTGGCAATGTCGAACTCGTGGTAGGACGGTTGAATGGAACGTAGCACCTCTTCAGACACGTTCAGGCGGCGCGCCAGTTCCGCGACGTCGTACCCGGAGCCGCTGAAGAGCCGTTTCAACAGTGACAAGACACCTTCTCCCAATCAATTGTAGAAGCCGGACACCGGTTTGCGCCGGTGCCCGGGCCCACCCCGCTACACTGGAAGTGTACTTCTGATTCTCTCAAGGTCCGTTGGGACCCGGTTGACGAAGCATCAACCTGTGCTACCGAAAGCACCACCGGGGTGAACAAACGTCAGGATAGGTATGCCCAAAGAGCCTGTCAAGAATCCATGGCACTTGCAATCTGTATCAAAGTCTGATACAGTAGTGACATGATTCGGATCGATCTGGAAAGTCCGGTGCCTATCGAAGAGCAGGTCGCCCAGGAAATCCGGCGCGCCATCGCACGTCAGGAAGTCGTTGCAGGTGACCCGCTTCCGTCGGTGCGGCAGCTTGCCGACGACCTCGGGATTCACTGGAACACCGTAGCGCGGGCCTATCGCCGGCTGCGAGACGAAGGGCTTCTGATTGTTGGCAGAGGACGCGGCGTGCTGGTCAAGGGCACCGCGGCCGTGACGTCGAAGCCCCGGCGGGAACTCACGGAGCGGATACAGCGGATCCTGCGCGACGCGATCACAGAGGCACGCCTCGCCGGGTTTGACCGCGAGGACTTCAGTGAATTGGTGGACAAAGAACTACGCAATTGGAGAAAGGATGGGCAGCGGTCATGACGCAGCTCTTTTCAATGTTTCTTCTCGCCGTACTGGTGGGAGTCCATGTGCCCGCCGTCTGGTGGTGGCGCCGCCACATGCTTTTCGGCGTGGAGAGCGCCGTAAAGGAGCGCATACTCCAGGACCAGCGCGGCGCGTGGATTCGCTTGCAGATTGCGTACTGGGCCGCGATTGCGGGTGTCTGCTGCTGGCTGCTTCTCGATCCTGACGGTGTGATAAGCGGGCAAAAGACACGGGAGCTGTCGCGCGTCGGATTCATCCTGTTTCATGTCGTCTGGTGGCCTTTCGCATTTCCGTGCGTACAGCGGTTGGACCGCGCTCTGCGTACACACGGCGTGCTTGCGTCCCCCATCCTGTTGGGCCCCACCCGCACGGCCAGCCTGAAGCCACGCTCTGTGCGAGACTACCTTCCGGCCTGGAGTACCGCGGCGGAAGTGGCGCTTCTTGCCGTAGCGATCACCGTCCTGGCAGCGAGAGCCCTCACTCTGGACACCATTGAATCACGACTTGCCTGGAGTGCCACAATCTTCGCGTCAACAGCGCTGCTCTTCATGGCGGGCTACGCCTTTTGGGTACGGATGGAGGTCCAGCAATCGTACACGTGGCTTCACGCCACCGCCAGCGATGAGGAGATTGAGCAACACCGCCGGTTCCGCACGCGCATGGTCTTTGCGGGACAGTTGCTGGGCGCGGCCATCTTCTTTGGCGCATCGTGGCTCGTCCTCGAAGTGGCTCACGGCACTATCAGTGAAAGCATGGCCGGGCTCATTGGGGGTATAACGGGAGGCGTGTTCGGCCTTGCAGGAGGCGTTGCGGGAACGGTGGCGAGCCTGCGCGCGGTGCGGCTCCAACGCCTGCGGACCCCTAAAGAATAGACGGTACGCTCAAGCGGGCACGAGGCCATTCAGGCTGTGCATTTGCCTGAATCCGGCGCTATCTGTCATGATCATCTGACATACCGTCGTCGGATTCAGATCATGCGAATTGGGTCTATTGAACTTCACAATCCCCTCGCGCTCGCGCCCATGGAGGACGTGACGGACATCCCGTTTCGTCTCGTGTGCAAAGCGCTCGGCGCAGACTTGCTGTATACGGAATTCGCAAGCAGCGAAGGACTCATCCGCGATGCGCGCCGCTCACTGCAGAAGATCCGCGTCGTCGACGAGGAGCGGCCGATCGCGGTTCAGATCTTTGGAGGTGTCGAA
>JADLCA010000772.1 GCA_020847495.1 Candidatus Hydrogenedentota bacterium
CCCAGTTGATTCAGCAGTTTGCAAGACCCTGGCACGTCCTCCTTGCTTACACGTTGTGCGTGTGAGAAATCCTATCCAGTGAGCCTGCGGGCCATTGCCAGAGTATATCTCACCGCCCGCTACGCGGGGGGGGGCGGTTAGATATGCGGATTAGCAAGCGCGTGTGGCATAGGCGCCCTCGCCTGTGCTCCCACATGCTGACTGAACCTCCGCGGACTGCGCGGCAGGGAGTTTTTGAACTCACCTCCACGCCCGGCCTTCTTGCGGCCCGAAGGGCCAGAACCATACCAGCTTAGGGCAGAGCGAAGCGCCGCCCTGGGTCAAAGGCGCGCCCCCTCGATCTTGAGCGCTGAAGGTGCGGCCCCATCCGCTGGTACCCCGTCTTTTCGACGCGTGTGAGGTTCCGTGATCGATCACCGCTGCGCGGTGGCGTCGCGGATGGTGCGCCGGGCCAGGTCCGCGAGGTAGAGCGTCAGGGCGGCGGTAATGAGGATACCCGCCACGTAAAGCACCCACTCCGCGGGGCCGCGCGAAGTATCTTCCGGATCAAGTGCGGCCAAGCCGCCGGCGAGAGACCCGGCATAGACATAGAGGACAGTGCCCGGGAGCATGCCCGCCCACGACGCGAGCACGTATTGCGGGAGCGAGATGCGCGTGAGCCCGAGCGCGTAGTTGATGACCGTCCACGGAAACACGGGACTCAGCCGCAGCAGGGCCACGATCTTCCAACCGCGTGAGGCGATGGCCTCATCGAGGGCCGTCAGGCGCTTGCTCGCCGCGAGGCGTGCCGCAACCACGTCGCGCGCGAGATAGCGGGCGATGAGGAAGGCCGCCGTCGCGCCCAGCGTTTCCGCGATGGAGACGACGATGGTTCCCATAACCACGCCGAAGAGAGCGCCGGCGCCCACGGTCAAGATGAAACCCGGCAGGACCAGCACGCAGAACAAGATGTAGACCACTCCGAATGCCACCGGCGCGACGGCGCCCAAGCTGCCTATCCAGGCCAGCATCCGTTGCGACCAATCGGACAAAGGCAGCAGCAGGCCTGCCGCCAGCAGGGCCACCACACCCGCGCAAAGACCCACAACACGCGCCGTGGGTCCGTGCGTGCTCCACAACGACCTCTTAGCTGCCATCACTTGCTCTCACGGTACTTCACGGAACACCTCAGCGCCCGGCGTTTCGCAGTTCATGATGCGCGCGGCGCATGCCCTTAGCGTCCAGGGATTTGCCAAGTTTCACGGCGCGCTCCCTTCGACTCGCGCCTCCGTATTATGCTACAATTTTTGTGGTCGACGCTGTGGCAATGGACCCTATCGGAGTGCCGAACTCTGACCACGCGTCTGAGGAGCAAGGAGGTCGATCATGAAGTCCATCGCGCGCACTCTTGCCTGGGCGCTTGCGCTTATCATTGTTGCAGGTAGCCTGTCAGGGTGCAATACCGTGCGGGGCATGGGCAAGGACATCCAGGCCGGCGGCAGGGCAGTAGAGCGCGCCGCCCAGTGATTGAATTGTCCTGATACGTTGCGCCGGGAAAGCCCGCCCACAATCGCGTGTGTCGCGGAATGGTTTTCCGGCGTTTTGCGTCCCACCGTTCGATTTCATTGCTTGAAATCCCGGGTGACACACTGCATGATCAGATCCTACCTTGTGGTTGCCCCTGGGATGTCTGGCGGGCTGCCGCGGCTTGGGGACAGAACCGCAACACGTTGGAGATTGTGCAGATGAGTGAAGTCGGAATGGGAATCATCGGGTGCGGTACGATCGCGCCAATCCATGCGCAGAGTATCACGGACATTCAGGACGCGAAACTGATCGCCGTGTCCGATGTGATGGAGCAGAACGCGCGCAAACTGACGGAGAAGTTCCCCGCCGCGGTCTACACCGACTATAACGAACTGCTCAAGCGTGACGATATCCAGGCAGTGAGCTTGTGCGTTCCCAGCGGCCTGCGCGCGGAGATTGCGGAAGCCTGCGCCAAGGCGGGCAAACACATTCTCGCGGAGAAACCGCTGGAAGTGAATTCGGAGCGCATAGACCGGATCATCAAGGCCGTGGACGACGCGGGCGTCCGCCTGGGCTGCATTTTCCAGTATCGCTTTGCAGACGGGCCGGTCCAGATCCGCAAAGCGCTGGACCGTGGCCGCTTCGGACGCCTCGTGCTGGGCGACGCTTACATCAAGTGGTACCGCTCTCAGGAGTATTACAACAGTGGAGCCTGGCGCGGCACACGCAAGCTTGATGGCGGCGGCTGTCTCATGAACCAGGGCATCCATCAGATCGACTTGCTGCTTTGGTTCTTTGGGCCCGTCAAAACCGTCACCGCGCAGACGGCCCTCGTTGGCCATACCGGTATCGAGGTCGAAGACCTCGCGTGCGCGATGCTCACGTTCGAAAACGGCGCCATGGGTGTAATTGAGGGCAGCACGGCCATCTGGCCGGGCCATCCCGCGCGCGTCGAGGTGCATGGCACCGAGGGCAGCGCGGTCCTGGAAGATGGTGAGTTGAAGACGTGGTCCTTCAAGACCGAGATGCCGGAAGACGCGGCCGTGCTCTCCGGCATGAAGGGCGCCGTGCTGGGTTCCGGCGCGAGCGACCCCATCAGCAGCCTCAAGCATGAAGGGCACCGCAGACAGATCGAAGATTTCGTACACTCCCTTCGCGATAACCGGCCACCGGCCATTGACGGCCGAGAAGGCCGGCGTTCGGTCGAGGTTATCGAGGCAATCTACCGGGCCGCCGAGTCTGGAAAGACGGTGACCTTGTAGGGCGTAGTTCCGGTTCTGCCTCAAGACCTGAGATTGCCGATGCCGGTTTGGCAATCCCTGACCTCAAATCTGAAATCTCAGATTTGAGATGTCAGGTCTACAGTACCGAATACAATTTCAACAGCACGATCGGGGCGCACAGGCTCAGGCCCGTGTGTCCCGGCGGCGTTTTTTCTCATTCCCAGCGTTTTTTACCCGCCTATGGGCGTTCTGCTACTATTGTGGAGAGCGCGTTCCGCATGGTTTATTCGCACCGTGCCGTGAGAGGCGCGTAATTCCGATTTCCCTGGAGACTCCTTTCGATGCAGAAGATGCTGACTCTCGTGACTATCGCCGCCCTTTGCGCCGGCGTTGCATATGCGCAAGATACCGTGCCTGCCGATGTCGTGGCGCGCATTGGAGACAAGGAGACCGTGACCAAGGCCGAGTTCGAGCGAGCCCTGTCTTCGATTCTTCAGGCGCGTATGGCGCAAGCCAAACGCAGGGGCGTTAGCGATGCACAGCTTGGCGCTCTTAGCAATGTCAGCCATGAAGAGAAGTTGAAACTCATCGACACGATGGTGGACAGCAAGATCCTCTACATGATGGCGCGGGACGCGGGCATTCAAGTGACCGATGAAGAAGTGATGGCTGAAATCGACAAGAACAAGGCCGGCCTCCCTCCGAGCATGACGTTCGAAGACTTCATGCAACGGCAGGGCGTTACCCTGGACGATGTGAAGACCATGACGCGCATGCGGCTCATGGCCCAGCAGTTCAGCCGGGACAAGGTCAAGGATATCGCGGTTGCGGACGAAGAGGTTCAGAAGGAATACGATAACCTCAAGACGCGTGGCTTGTTTGATTCCGCCGATATCGCCCACATCCTGATCCTCGTGCAGGGCACCGACCCCACTGCGTGGGACGCCGCGAAGACGAAGATCGACGCCGCTTACGATCGTCTCAAGAAAGGCGAAGACTTCGCAGCCATTGCCAAGGAAGTCTCCGAAGATGACAAGACCAAAGACAATGGCGGCGCCATCAATGGCGTGATGCGCGGGATATTGGGACCCGAGTTCGACGAGCGCATGTTCACGTTACCCGCGGGTACGCTGACCGAACCGTTCAAATCGCGCGTGGGCTGGCACATCCTCAAGGTCAACAACAAGAGTGTCGCGCCATTCGAGGGGCCCTTGAAGGAGCGACTGACCTCGACCATCCTGAAAACCAGACAGTCGGAAGTGATCGGCAAGCTGGTCAGCGAGACGCGTTCCAAGCTGAACATTCAGATTTCGCTGCCGCCCGACGCGCCCGCGCCTGTCGCCGTGCCGCCGGTACTGGAAGGCGCCGCGTAACGGTGAGCCGCTCTCGGGCGGGCTTTGTTTCGTGATGTTCGGCGGGAGAAACGTGTGATGCGGGTGCTCACCCTCGGCGCAAGTGCCGCTGCCGGCCATGTTCGGGCCAGTCAACCGCGGGCCAGTGATATTGGTTCTCCATGATGCGCGCCCGACGCCTAAAGTGGAAAGCACTGCTCGGCGCGACGTTGCTGCTTGCTGGATTGTTCTCCTTCGCCACGATGCGCGGGCTGGGTTCGCTCGTGCTTCCCTGGGCATTTCAGCCATCGGACAGCCGCTTGGGAAACGCCCTTTCCGGCCAACGCACTATCGCGTGCGACGCCTCGCTGAGTGTCACCCCAGATGCAAGCAATGCAGATTCTCCTCTGGCGGTGCAGGTGACTCTGACAGTGGAGTCCACCGGGCCGACGCGAAAACGGTTCTGTTTCCTGCTGAATCAGGGCCTGCGAGTTGAGGACGCCACCGTGGATGGTGTGGAAGCGCGGTGTTCGCGGTCCGGAACGC
>JADLCA010000773.1 GCA_020847495.1 Candidatus Hydrogenedentota bacterium
AGCACAATCTCGATGCCCCAAATGATCCCGAGGGCTTTGAACAGGTCTTTCCATCCGAAGACAGCTGGCTCCTGCTCCAACGTAAGAACGGCACCAGCTTCGGTCTCGTCAGGGCAAGTGCCGGTAGGCTCAGCCATCGTGTTTGCGCCATTTGGTCGTGCCATCGATATCCCAGGAATCGACAATGGCCATGATGACGGCGTCGCTGGGGCGGTCGCGGGTGGCTTCTGTGAGGCGCCCGGAACTTCCCGACGCGACCAGCACAACCTCGCCAACGCCAGCACCGACGGCGTCCACGGCCACGACGTAGGCACCGGTTTCCTTCGCGTCGAGGTCGAGGATGCGGACGACGAGGAACTTGCGGCCATCGAGCGATGGCTCTTTCGCGGTGGCTACCACCGTCCCGGCTACACGGCCAATCTGCATGCTTGCTCCTTCGCGCGTGAGGGCCAAATCAGAAAAAGGGGCGATGATTGCCCTGCGGGCATTATAGGGAAGAAGAACATCCCCCTTCACCCCTTCAAAGGGGGACGCTTGCGACCTTCAAGTACCTATACATTCACGTACTCCGACTGCCAACACGAGTCGATATCTTGCCCTGCGGAACGGCCGAAAGGGCCGCCGCATCGGTCCCCCTTCGAAGGGGGCAGGCCCGCAGGGCCGAGGGGGATGTTCTTGGGACGCCCCAAGCGCCCGGTAATTACCCATACTCTTCGTCCTCTAGAACTTCTGATATCTCCTGCAAGACTCCGCGTAGATCCTTTAGAACCCGCGCATCCGGGAATCTCATCACCCGCAGTCCCAATGCGGCCAGCCGGCGATCCCGCTCTTCGTCACGTTCATGGGCTTCGGGCGACGTGTGCGTATAGCCATCGACTTCCACCGCGAGCCTGCGTTCGTGACACAGGAAATCGACGATGAACTAGTCCACGGGAACCTGTCTGTGAAACACGAGTCCCAAGGAGCGCGACTTGAGCGCCCGCCAGAGAACAACCTCCGCGTACGTGCCATTCTTGCGCAAGTCGCGCGCGAGAGCGCGCAGCTTCGGATTGTAGGGCAGCATGCGATTACGGTGCGGCATGCGCTAACCCGTCCTCCCTGCGTCCCGCAGGTTACGAGGAAAATGAAGAGGGAGAACATCCCCCTTCACCCCCTTCAAAGGGGGACGTTTGCGACCCTAAAGCATTTATATACCTACATATTTTAATTGCAGATACGAAGCGATATCTCGCCCTGCGGAGCGGCCCAAAGGGCCGCCACACGGGTCCCCCTTGGAAGGGGGCAGGCCCGTAGGGCCGAGGGGGATGTTCTTGCGATGTCCCGAGCACCCTTACCGCTTCGATTCCTTGGCGGCTTCTTCCTTGCGGCCGAGCGGCAGGACGAGGTCCACGTTGGCGTGCGGACGCGGGATGATGTGCACGCTGACCACCTCGCCGACGGCGCGCGCGCAGCGTTCGCCCGCTTCACAGGCCGCTTTCACGGCGGCCACGTCGCCGCGCACGATCGCGGTCACGTATCCGCCGCCGATCTTCTCGTAGCCGACCAAATCCCCCGTGGCCGCCTTGACCATCGCGTCGGATGCCTCCACCAGGGCGGCGAAGCCGCGCGTCTCCACCATACCCAGCGCATCAGCCATTCTGTTTCTCCCTTCGCTTCCTACTTGGTGCCGCGTTCCACCGGGATGCGGGTATCCCAGATCATGTTGGTCTTCGATTCTACTGGATTTCGCGGCCAGAGACGCCTGTGAGCGATGCGATGGCCGCTTCGCTCCCGGCGACCACGTCGGCCTCTTCGCCGCCGAGGTAAAGGCGGCCGAAATTGCCGAAAGGCCGGATATCCACCAGCGTGACCCGGCTCGCCTTTTCCGCCTCGTTTGCAGCCAGTATAGCGTAAAGGGCGGGCTGCGTCTCCAGAATGAAAAGCGTCTGGCCCGCCAGCAGCATGGAGCCGCTGCGGCTCTTGTTGATGAGGGACGCGTGGTAGGGATCGACCTTGCGGATGATGGTGCTGGACGCAATGCGGGGTTTCTGGCGATCGGTCTCCTTGAGGCCAAGGGCATCGAGCACGGCTTGGCCGGCCTGTCGCACGTCGGCTTGGGACTCCGAGTGGACTTCGAGCGTTCCAAAACTGCGCTCGACGACCTGGATGGCCGGGCGCACGCCGGTGGCTTTCACCGCGATGTCGAGCAGACGGACGATCTCCATGCCGGGCGCGACTTCCACGAAGAGGTTCGCCATGCCCGCGACGGGCATATAGCCCTGCACGGTGGAGGCCATGAAGGAGGCCAGTTGCTCCTGCAGGCTATCGAGAATGATGTAACTGCGAAGTTCCGCCATGGGCCTCCCGAAACACAGCTTCGATCAGTAAACGGGCGTGCACCAGTGGGCGTATTTGGCAACCTTGCCTTGTACGACCTGGAAATACAGATCCTGCAGTTTCTTCGAGATTGGGCCCGGCTCTCCGTTCCCGATCTTGCGGCGGTCCACCGAGCGGACCGGGGCGACCTGCGCTCCGGTGCCCGTGAAGAAGACTTCGTCGCAGACGTACAACTCCGTGCGCGCGATGGAACGTTCGACCACCGGTATGCCCAGTTCCTTGGAGGCGAGTTCCATGACGGTGTTGCGCGTGATTCCGAGGAGGATGTCGGCCGTCGGCGGCGGCGTGATCAGTGTGCCGTCCTGGACGATGAACAGGTTCATCGCGCTGCCTTCAGAAACGCTCCCGTCTTCGCGGAGGAAGATGGCTTCGTCGAAACCGGCCTGTTTGGCCTCGCTTGATGCGAGCGAGGAATTCACGTAGCCGCCGACCGCCTTGGCGCGGCTGGGAATCGCGTTGTCGGACAAGCGCCGCCAGGAGGACACCACGACATCGAGTCCGGAATCGATATCCACGTAATCGCCCAGCTTCATGATCCAACAACAGAAACTGCTGGCGACATCGTGCACCTTGGGCCCGAGCGAGCGCTCGCACTTGTAGCCAATCGGCCGCAGGTAGACTCCCTCGCGGAAGCCGGAACGCTTCACGAGTTCAACGCAGATCCGCTCGATGTCGGCGCGGGTCTCGGGGACGTTCATACAGAGGATGGCGAAGTTGCGAACGAGGCGATCCACGTGCTCCTTCAAGCGGAAGATGAGCACATTATTGGTGTCGGGGCAATGATACCCGCGAATCCCCTCGAAGAGGGCCGTGCCGTAATTAAACGAATGGGTCAAAATGCTGACGTTCGCCTTCTCGATGGGGACATAGTCGCCCTCGAAATACGCAAACGGACCCGGTTCAATGTGCTTCGCCATGCCTGTATCTCCCCACTAAGAGCGTGTGGCCGTTGGACTTCAGGTCTCTCCGGCGCTGCGCGCGATGTGTATCAACT
>JADLCA010000774.1 GCA_020847495.1 Candidatus Hydrogenedentota bacterium
CTGAGCGGACTGAAATGGCCTTTGATCATCTTGGTGGCCGCCGTCGCGGTTTGGCTGGTTTCCGAAGGGGGCGTGAACTTCATGTTCAGCAAGTTCACCGCTACGCCCGTCGATCAACAGGACGAGCAGACGCGAGTGGCGTACGAGGCAGGACTGAGCCGTCTCGGCGGCTTTCTCATCAGGACGTTCCGCTACGAGAAGGCGGAGGAAGTCTTCACGGAGGCCTTGGACCGGTATCCCGAGGGAAAGAACGCGCTCTTCAACGAGTACCGTCTTGCCAAATGCATCGAGAAGCAAGGGGATTACAAGGGGTGCGTCGCCATATTGGTTCGCCTGCGCGACATGCAGGCGCACGTGTATGATGAGCGGGTGCCGGACACGGACGTGCTGAACCTGCGCCTGAACAAGCTGGCCGAGACTCACAACATCGGGGAAATCGGGACGCTGTAATGGACTTTGTATGTATCGAGCATACCCGGCCCCGGCGGGTGGAGTCTTGACATGGCGGACCTTGTGATCGGCCGGATTCCCGTGCTGGAGTGTCTGCGCGCCAAGAAGCGCACAGCGCGAAAGCTGTTCCTGCTGCGCGATGCCAAGGGGCTCGAAGTGTTGCGGGAGGCCGCGGGGCGCGTCCCTGTCGAGGAATGCTCGCGCGCGGAGCTGGATGAAATGGCGAATGGGTCCACGCACCAGGGTGTTATCCTCGAAGCGGATCCCCTGCGCCTCGTGTCGCTGGACGATTGGCTCAATTGGCCGGTGTCGCAGGATGCAGTCGTGGTGATTCTCGATGGCGTGGAAGATCCCCACAACTTCGGGGCCATCGTGCGGTCGGCCGCGGCCTGCGGGGCGAGCGCCGTGCTGTTCGGAAAGGACCGCTCCGCGCCGATATCACCCACGTCCATGAAGAGCGCCGCGGGCGCCATGGAGTATATCGACCTGATTGAAGTCACGAACCTCGTACGCGCGGTCGAGGCCATGAAGAAGGCGGGCTTCTGGATTGCCGCGCTGGACGCGGATGCGGAGCAGGTGTTGTGGGACTGCGACCTGCAAGGCCGCATCGGCCTGGTCATCGGCAGCGAGGGCAAAGGCGTCCGCCGTCTCATGGGCAAGCACTGCGACTTTCACCTGCGCATCCCATTGACCGGGCCCATCACGTCATTGAATGCTTCGGTCAGCGCGGCGATCGCGCTCGGTGAATGCCTGCGCCAGAGGCGCTGAGCAATAGGGCGCAGGCCCCGGACCGATTCCTCAGTCCGGGACCTGCAGTACCGAGCAGCATGGTATCGAATCTTTAGAAATCGCCGAGATCTTCCTCCCCGAGAGGAATCACCTGTTCCGGATTAACGACCGCATGCGCGGCCTTGCGCCCTTTGGGCTCTTTGCGCGTTCGCGTGGCGCCATGATGCTCCAGCGCGCGAAGATCCTGCCGGCGTCCGCCGCCCGGGACGGGCAGGCTGGTTTTTCCCGTCGTCACCGTGCCGTTAGACGCGGAGCCTCCTACCATTAGACGCAGTTCGTTGACCATGCGGCGCATCTCTTCGGCCTGGGCGCTGAGTTCTTCCGCGGCGCTGGCGGATTCCTCGGAACTGGCCGCATTGCGTTGGGTGACCTGGTCCATCTGGGCCACGGCGGTGTTCACCTGCTCGATGCCCTGGGACTGCTCGTTACTCGCGACGGCTATCTCCGCGACGAGGCTGTTCACCTTGCGCGCGGCTTCTGCGATTTCGTTCAGGGCCTCCGCGACTTCCCGGCTGATCTGAACGCCGTTCTCCGCATTCTTCACGGAGCCTTCAATCATCGAAGAGGTGTTGCGCGCGGCCTCCGCGGAGCGCTGTGCGAGATTGCGGACTTCCTCGGCCACGACGGCGAAGCCTTTGCCCGCGTCGCCCGCGCGCGCGGCTTCGACTGCGGCATTGAGGGCCAGCAGGTTCGTCTGGAACGCGATCTCGTCGATGGTCTTGATGATCTTGGCGGTTTCGTCCGAAGACTTCTTGATGTCGTCGATGGCCTGGCTCATCTTCCCCATGGACTCGGCGCCCTTGTCGGCGCTGGCATTGGCGGCGGCGGCCAGGTTCTTGGCCTGGGCGGCGTTGTCGGCGTTCTGCTTCGTCATGGAGGTCATTTCCTCCAACGACGCCGAGGTTTCCTCGAGGCTGGACGCCTGTTCGCTGGCGCCTTCTGCCATGCTCTGGCTCGACTGGGCCACCTGGCCCGCGGCGGAGGCGGTCTGATCAGAGCCAGTGGTCAAACCTTCGATGATCCGGCGGATGGGGCCCGTGATCGAGCGCGTGATGAGGAAGGCGAGAATGATGCTCACCACCACACCCACGACCAGCCCGATTATCACGGTCGTTGACGCGAGCGAAAGCGACTGCGAAGCCTCGTTGGCCCCGTCCTCGGTGTTGGTCATCCCCAACTCCGCGACAGTTTGGGCTGCCTGCAAAACAAGGTTGCCCGCTTCGTTCCGCCGTTTGTTGAGGTCTTCCCTGGAGTACCACGCTGCAAGGAAGCGGTCCATGCTGCCTTCGTAGGCCTGTCCCGCGGCACGGCAGTCCTCAATCTGCTTCAGGTTGGCTTCCTGCCTTGTGATGGCCTTCAGCTCGTCCAGTTTCGCGTATATGTCCGCGAACCTGGCTTTTGCGGCCTTGAAGAGTTCTGGGTCCCGCATTGCTGTTGACTGCCATACGTCCATCCGGATGCTGTTGCCCAAATTGATGACTTCATTGCAGAGGACGGTCTTCTTCACCCGCTCCTGGAGCGACTGGAGTGTTACGGCGGCCTGGGTGCCGTCCGCGGCCGCGGCGGAACTTTGCAGGGCGGTGGCCAACTCTTCGTCCAGTGTCTTCAACTGGCCCTGAAGGAAGTCCGTGCAGGCCTGCATGTAGGTGTTGGCCACTTTCAGCCTGGTCTTCTGCTCCTCATCCATGTTGGCGATGGAGGTGACGGTATCGTTCAGAAGGCTTTCGTACGCCAGCGCCTCTTTTTCAGCCGTACTCGCGTGTTCACGGAGTTTGGGGAGATTCTCGGAATCCGCGTGACTCAAGGCATCCTTGATGCTCTTCTTCACGCTCTCCAAGTTGGTTCTCGCACCTTCGAGAAAGGTCTCTTCCGTGGTGAAGGCGTACCCGCGCGCCTCGTACATGGTCAGCAGCGAGTTGCGCTCCACCTCGTTCGCAATCTCTACTTCCGGGACATATTTCTCGGCCAGATTCACCGCCGTCGTTTTCACGCCGAGCATGCTGAATACGGCCACGCATCCCAGGGCGAGAACGATAAGAATCAACACTCCGAAACCCACACCAATCTTGGTCCCCAGTTTCATGTTCTTGAACATAGTGACGATCCCCTGTGTTGCCGGCGTGCCCTACCGGACGCCGCCGGTGCCGCGGCACTTCCTTGTTCACATGGTTGCGGTGAGTTGCACGGTTTCTTCCGAACTCAAGACTCTCTCGATGTCCACGAGGATTTTGACGCCGCCCTTCATGCGGGCCATTCCGAGGATGTACTCGGTGTCCACGCCGCTTCCCATGGATGGCGGTTCCTGGATGTCCGCAGTCGCGATGTCGAGGACTTCAGAGACCTCGTCGACGATGAAGCCGATGGTGATGTGGCCTCCGTCGCCGGGCACCTGTACCACGATGATGCAGGTTTTCTCCGAGTCTTCTTTTCCATCCATGCCAAGTTTGATTCGGAGGTCGACGACGGGGATCACGCGGCCCCGCAGGTTGATGACGCCCCGCACGTACTCCGGGGCCCGGGGGATGTGCGTGACCGGCATGATGCCAATGATTTCCTGCACCTGGAGGATTCCGATGCCGTACTCCTCCCGCCCAAGCCGAAAGGTGAGGTACTTGCCGGAGAGACCCGCCATGCTTTGCGCGGACGGGTCCAAAACGGAGACATTTTCGCTCATAGTGTGCTAACTCCCCAGTGTTCTGGCGGAACTGGGTGTCCCGCCGGTCCGCTTTCCGACGTTGCATACAGTCACTGGAAGCGCGAAGTCCCCGCCGCGCCCCTGAGCCGCCGCCCTCCTTCCGCACGTCCATGAGGGTTATGCGGCCCTTACAAGCAAGTTAAGTATAGTACATAAATCCCGTTTTGTCCATACGTCACGTAACTGCCAGATTTATATCTCGAAAATCAATGTAAAGATTAAAATTGAAACAATTAAATGACACAAATAAGAATTATTCTGATTTTCGTCATTTTGGCCGCAATGGACTGCAGTCTTGTAAATAAATTACTGTGAATGACTTACATAACCCATATCAAGCATGCTTGTTATGGTTGTTCGTCGGTGACGAACAAAAGAGAAGTGGAAGTAAACAAGTGTCACATATATGTTATATATTTATAATATGAATCATGAAGCCGGCCTGGAATTGGGTATTTTCGATCCGTGTTTTGCGGTTCTTGCACGGAATCTCGGGGATGGGACGTCTCAATAGGCGGAGGAACTCAACGAGACAAGGAGCCCTGCCCATGGTATTCAGTTCGGCCGCAGATGTGAAAACCGCACCGGGTGGGAAGCCCGTCCCGTCTCAGGGATAGGCATGGAATCCTCGCGCATTACTCACTGTAATAGGGCTGCACCGCAATGCCATTAATCATGAGTTCCTGGCCTTCGGGCCCGCCCGGGTCAGTGGCTGAAGGCCAGTCGCTGATGCGCAGGACGGCAGAGTCCGATGACGCCCGGAATACCGTGCGATGCAGGACAAACCAAGCAGGGTGCTGGCCGTTGAAGGGCAGCTTGGAGGGACTTGAGGAACTGCTGTTCATGTGGGCCACGAAGGACCTTTCCGGAATGATCTCCGCGCCGTCGAAGGTGACCGCGATCGGTATGTCTTTCTCCTTGGACGCTCCGAGGGAGATGTCCAGGTAGTCAGCGGTCATCAGCTTGAGGGAGTACAGGGCGCCGGGTTTGAGATTGCGCAGGGGCTGGCTGAGCGTATTGGGCTTTTCGGCGCTGCGTTTCATCCAGAGGAAGGTGTTTCCGGCGGGTTCGTCGGGCTCGCCTGCGCGGTGCCAGTAACGGCCCTGAAGACGCGCGTAGTATTCCATGTACCCGGGCCGCAGGGAGTCCGCTCC
>JADLCA010000775.1 GCA_020847495.1 Candidatus Hydrogenedentota bacterium
CGCGCGATCGACACCTTCTGCACCTGCCCCGTGGACAGCGTGTCGCAGCGGCGTTCCATGAAGGGCTTCATGTCCAGCGAGGTAGCCAGCTCTTCTGTGCGGCGGACGATGGCCTCGTCGGTCATTCCGTATAGGCGTCCGAAGTAGAGGAGGAGTTCGCGCGCCTTAAGCCGCCCGTACAACTTGGTATTGCCCGATAGAAATCCCACGTGCTGGCGCACCTTCTGTGGCAGCACGTCAGTGCGGTCTTCCGCGATCCAGCAATGCCCCGAGGTCGGCCGGATGATTGTGGCCAGCATCCGCAGGAGGGTGGTCTTGCCCGCCCCGTTGGGCCCCAGCAAACCAAAGATCTCCCCCGGATACACGGCAAACGTCGCGCTTTTCACCGCGACCACGGGCACCCCCCGTGGCCCCGCGAACTCCTTGCGGAGGTCCTGGGTCCGGATCATCGGCTTGCCCGCGGTCCCCGCCGCCGCATCACTACGTTCTGTCTGTTCCACCGGCTCGCTCTCGTGTTGCTTCAGACACACTGCGTCTCGCGCCAAGAGGGTCGCACCTGACCACGGGTGCTGTCAAGCGTCCGCAAGGTTCCTTATCTGCATGACGGCTTGTATCGGACGCCCCGCGATTGTACAGTGGTTTGCGGTTAGCCTTGAGAGCGCCAAGTCTGGGCGACACATTAGAGGAAGGACACGTCAATGCCTTGCTTACTTGTCATCATCGGACTGATCATTCCGCGGGTCACGCTGTTCTTCATGTGGCTCGTCGGATACACCTCGACCGCTTTCCAAACCCATCTCTGGCCGCTCGTCGGCTTTTTCTTCATGCCCTATACGACCTGCGCTTACGCGATCGGCATGAACGCGAACGGGGGCTTCCACGGATGGAGCCTCATCCTGCTGATTCTCGGTGTGCTGTTCGACTTCGGCAACCACGGTGGGGGCGGGAGAGCGTTGCGCCACCGCGATGTGCGCGTGAACTACACGATCAAATAAGGCCCACCTTTTGGAAAGGACTGTCATGAGCAGTAAAGGCATCGCCCTTATCACCGGCGCAAGCCGCGGCATTGGCCGTGGCATCGCGCTGACCCTCGCCTCAAACGGCTACGATATCGCGGGGTGTGCCACCAAGGCGGACCCCAACGACACGTCCTCGGGCCTCTACGAAGTCAAGCAGAAGGTCGAGGCCACGGGCCGGCGCTTTCTGCCCGTCTGCGGAAACATCGCCAGCCAGGACGACCACGCCCGCATGCTTGACGAAACACTCGCGGCGTTCGGACGCGTCGACCTCCTCGTCAACAATGCGGGCGTGGCGTGCCTGAAGCGCCTCGACATCCTCGAAACCACGGCAGAGAGTTTTGACAGGCTTGTCAACATCAACCTCCGGGGCCCGTTCTTTTTCACGCAGCTCGTGGCCAATCAGATGATCAGCCAGGTCCAGTCGGGTACGCCTAATCCGCCGCGCATCGTGTTCATCACCAGTATCTCATCAGACACCGCCAGTCCCAGCCGCGCCGAGTACTGCGTGAGCAAGGCGGGTCTCAGCATGACCGCCCAGTGTTTCGCAGTTCGCCTTGCCGAGTACGGCATTAACGTCTTCGATATCCGCCCCGGGATCATCGCCACCGACATGACCTCCGTCGTCAAGGAGAAATACGACACGCTAATCGGTCAGGGCCTTTTACTGCAGAAGCGCTGGGGGACTCCCGAAGATATCGGCAAAGCCGTGCTTTCATTGGCGGAAGGTCATTTCGATTACGCCACCGGCGCAGTCATCGAGGTTGGCGGCGGGTTCGGCATCAAGCGGCTTTGATTGCCGCGTTGCCTCCGCACCCCGCAACGCGCTACCATCAGTCCCAACTGTTTACACCTGCCCGGCCACGCGCCGCGCAGGAAGGGGAGGAAGCAATGAACGTGAAACGACTCTTTTCGTGGATGACCGGTGCTGCATTGGCCTTGGCGGCTGTGCCCGCCTCGGTTGCGCAGGATGACGCAGCCGCCGCGACCATTACGCCGAAGGGCACTCCCGCCGCGGAAGCCCTTGGCTGGCACGTAGGCTGTCAAGCCTATACCTTCAACCGATTCTCGTTTTACGAGGCCATCGACAAGGTGAAGGCCCTCGGGCTTCAATACATCGAGGCGTATCCCGGCCAGACCCTCAGCAAGGAGACGCCGGACGTCAAGTTCGACCACAACATGTCGCCGGACCTGTATCCGGAAGTCCAGGCGCGCCTCCAGGCCGCCGGAGTCAAACTGATGAATTACGGCGTGGTAGGACTGGGCGCTGATGAGGCCGAGAACCGGAAGGTCTTCGAGTTTGCGAAGAAGATGGGGATCGAGACCATCGTTTCTGAGCCGGCCCCCGAAACATTGCCCGCTATCGATAAGCTCGCGCAGGAATACGGCATCAATGTGGCTCTGCACAACCACCCCGCGCCTTCCAAGTACTGGGATCCCAAGACGGTACTCAATGCCTGCAATGGCCTGAGCAACCGCGTCGGTTCCTGCGCTGACACCGGACACTGGATGCGCTCGGGAGTCGACCCACTTGAAGCCGTCAAGATGCTGGAAGGCCGCATTATCTCTTTTCATTTGAAGGACTTGGGTCAGTTCGGCGTCAAGGAAGCCCACGATGTGCCTTGGGGCACCGGCTTGGCCAATATCCGCGCCATCCTCACCGAACTCCAGCGCCAGGGTTTCAAGGGCATGTTCTCCGCGGAGTACGAACACAACTGGGATAACTCGGTTCCGGATCTGGCCTTGTGCGTCGCAAATCTGGACGCTATCGCGGCAAATCTAACCGAACTCCAGGGTAAATAGAGCACCCCAAAGGGACGAGCGAATCAGATTCTTGCGTGAGGGTCACGGGCCAGTAGTGGTCCCGTGGCCCTCATCAATTTAGAGGTTCACGGGCCTTGACAGGTCACCTGTGGTATGCTATCATAATGATAGCATTTCGATAGGAGGGTTGCGCAATGCTTACCAAAGAACAAGAACGAAGTGTCATGGACGGGTGGGCGATTCTGGGTTTCGTGATAGCCTCGGGGCTGCTACTTTTGGCCTGCCTTGTTTACGGCGTGGGTTGGGCGGAGGATGATAATAAGATCCCCGTGGTCATCCTCGTGGTTCTCGGGATCATGCTTTGGGTCTTTGTGTGCTGCGGGTTCTTCACGCTGCAGCCCAATGAGGCGGCCGTCCTCGTGCTCTTCGGCGATTACAAGGGGACCGTCAAGACAGAAGGATTCAAGTGGGCGAACCCACTCTTCAAGAAGATCAAAGTCTCTCAGCGTTGGCGTAACTTCGATGGCGGCACCACCAAGGTCAACGACCTGCGCGGGAACCCCATCGAGATATCGGCGGTGGTGGTATGGCGCGTGAACGACACGGCCAAAGCCATCTTCGATGTCGACCACTACGAGCACTTCGTTTCCGTCCAGAGCGAAGCGGCGTTGCGCCACCTTGCCATGTCGTACCCCTACGACACCTTCGAGGAGGATGTGCTCTCTCTGCGGGGCAGCACCGAAGAGATCAGCGAAGCGCTTCAGCGCGAAGTTCAGGAGCGCGTCGCAAAGGCGGGTGTACACGTCGAGGAGGCTCGCTTGAATCATCTGGCCTACGCGCCTGAAATCGCGGGCGCCATGCTTCAGCGTCAGCAGGCGGACGCCGTGGTGGCCGCGCGGTCGCGCATCGTGGAAGGCGCCGTGGGCATGGTCGAGATGGCTCTGGACAAACTCGAAGAGTATGGGAAGATCCAGTTGGACGAGGAACGCAAGGCCGCGATGGTGAGCAATCTCCTCGTGGTGTTGTGCGCACACCAGCCAGCGCAGCCGATCGTCAACGCAGGTACGCTGTACACCTAGCGGGAGCGCATCGTGGCGGAGCGAAAATCCATATTGCTCAGACTCCCGCCCGAGTTGGTGGACGAACTCAATCTCTGGGCCAAGGACGATCTGCGAAGTCTCAACGCCCAGATTGAGTTCCTCCTGCGGGACATGGTGAGAAAGCGGCGCAAAGAACTGAAGTACGACGAAGAGGATTCAGGCCAGTAAACACGAGGGGGAGTTGGTATGGATTACGCAAGGACAGTGCCGGTTACGGCGGATGGGCGAAAGATCCTGGAGCAAGCCCGGAACGTGTTTATCCAACAAGGCTTTGAAGTATCTCCCGTTTCCGCACAGCGATTCGAAGCGAAGGGAGAGAAACTCCTCCGGAACAATCACAATCCGTTTCATGGAGTAAGCCGCGCCATCTTCATGGTCTCCGGCGGCATGCTCACGGTGGAGGCCGAGTTCGGGGGAGTCCGCAGACTCAGGAACTTCCTTTTCATCTTTCCGCCGGCGCTCGGGGTAGTTCTAGCAGTGACTTTCAGCCTGATGGGAAACTTCGCGGGCAAACCCTGGTATATGCCTTTCCTGCCAATTGCACCGGTTGCGCCCTGGGTCGTCATAAGCCCTCTGATGGCATCGTCCTTTCGGCGCAAGGTGATTGGAACGCTTGATACATTGCTGGAGAACCTACACGGTATGAGAGCCGACTGACGGTGCGTTCAGGATTCTCGGAGAAAGATCTGTCATGAGTTTGGCCTGGATTGTATATCCTTTCTTGTCAGCCGTTGGGGCATTCGGGGTCCTCTTGATTGCGGGCACGCTGGTTTCAGTGCGCCGATCCCGCGCAACGGCACGTTGGCCTGCCGCGGAAGCAAAGTTGATCGAGGCCGGCGTCGAGGATGGCGACCGCTACGAGGACCAGAAGGTGATCTATCTTCGCTATTCGTATGTCGTCGGCGGCGTGGACTACACGGGACGGGGAATTCGTCCTCACCATGAAGTCGACCATGCGGTAGGGGATGAGGTTCTGGCGCGGCTGAGGCGTTGCACGGTGTTCCTAGTCCGGTATAACCCAGACAATCCGGAAGAAGCCTATGTCTTGCCAGGTGCGTTTCGTGACGAATGGGCGGCGTTCTACACCGGCA
>JADLCA010000776.1 GCA_020847495.1 Candidatus Hydrogenedentota bacterium
AGAGTTCCGGGTTTGCGCTGAAGGCCTCGGCGAAGATACGGATCGCTTCCGCATCGCCTTCGCCGCGCAGCTTGGCCGCGTCGCGCTCGGCGTTGGCGAGGATCACCTGGACCTCGCGGTCTGTGGCGCCCTCAATGATGTCCGCCTGCTTCTGGCCTTCGCTGCGGTAGGCCTTCGAGATCCGCGAACGCTCCGCGATCATACGGCCGAAGATGGCTTCAAAATTCTCGGGCAACAGCTCGGCGCGCTTGATCCGCACGTCGACCACGCGAATACCGTACTGCACGCGCGACCGGTCATCCGAGCGTTTCGTGACCGCGTCCATGATCTCTTCGCGCCCGCGGGTGATGCGTTCAAAGGCAGTCTGTTCCACATCCAAGCCCTCGGGACCCTCCTCGGGCGCGGCGGCGGGCGCTTCCATATTCGTGTTCGACGTGCGAATCACCTCGACGAGGTTGCACTTGCCCAGCTCCTCGCGCACGGCGGAGTAGATTGTGTCATCCAGCGCGCCCTTGGCCGCAGTGATGGTCCGTACGCTGATGCGGAACAAGAGCGGGTTCTCGATGTGCCAGCGCGCGAAGTTGTCGACGACGAGGGTCTTCTTGTCGGCGAGCACGACGGACTCCGGCTCGGCGTCGTAGGTCATGAGGACGTCGGGAAACTTCTCGACCGTGTCGAGGAACGGCATCTTGAAATACAGGCCGGCCCCGCGGCTGACCTTCAGGCCGCTGGCCTCCGCCGCGGTTTCGGTGCGCTGCGCGGTTTGAAGGATCGCCGTGCGAAGCTGCGCGAAGGCATCTTCGGGCACGTCGCCGACGATGACATGCACGGGCTTGCTCAGGCGCGTCACAACGGCCTGCTCGCGCTCGGTCACGATGAAGGCGCACGCGCGCGCCACGATGACGCCGATGATGAGAAGGATAACCAGCGCGTTGATGATACCGCCCAACGAGCGTCCCATTAGTTCGACCCTCCCTGGTTCGAGGTGGACTCATTCGGCAGCAAAACGAGGCCGTTTTCCCCCATGGTGCGCAGGTTTACGATGCCCGCCCGATCGTCCACGATGGTGAGGTTCACCTTGGGCAACAGTTCCGACATGGTCTCCAGATACAAGCGGGACCGCGTGATTTCAGGCGACTCGGCGTATTGATTTGCGATGGCCTGAAAGCGGGCCACGGAACCCTGCGCCTCGGCGATGCGCGCTTCCTTGTATCCCTGGGCCTGCTGGAGGTTGCGCTGGGCTTCGCCTTCGGCCTTGGGAATCTGTTCGCTCTGATAGGCGTGTGCCTCGTTGATGATTTTCTCGCGCTCTTCGCGGGCCGAGGCCACGTCCCGGAATGCGTCGGCCACCTGTGCCGGAGGCTGCACGTCCTGCAGGTAGACGTCGGTGACGGTCACGCCCGCGCCGGTGAGGTCGGCCAACTCCTGCATCTTGGCTTTTACCTCGCTCATGATCTGGTACTTGCCGGTGGTGAGCACGTCGTTGATGGGGTGATCGCCGACCGCCTGCCGCAACGCGGCCTCGGCAATAGCCTGCAGCATGTTCGCCACGTCGCCGCGCTCGAAGTTGAAGAGATACGCGCGTGAATCCGTGATGCGGTATTGCACGGTCATCGAGCAATCCACGACGTTTTCGTCGCCGGTGATCATCTGGGCCTCGCTCAAGAGCGAGCGGTCCAGAGTGAACGTTGTATAGACATTCTCGCCGCTGGAGGGATCCGAGCGAAAACCGATCTCGATGCGTTTCACCTCGCCGATGTCCGCCTTTTCCACTGACTGGATGGGCCAGGGGAGTTTGAGGTGGAATCCCGGCTCGGGGGTTCGCGTGTATTTGCCAAAGGTGAGGACGAGCGCCTCTTCCCCCGGGGCGACCGTGTACGACGGTCCGCCGAACACCACCCAAACGATCAGGACGACGGCCAGGATCGGTAAGAGAATTCCGCGAAGGGGCAACTTGGGCAGCTTGAACTCGGGCTTGCCTCCGACCACTTCGGGTTCACCACGCTTGCGGTTCATCATTGTCAGGACCTCACGCCATGGGTATCGCAGCCAAGACCAGTTAGCGCACCTCCGCCAGCATAGGGGTAGACAACGGAGGAATCAAGGAACTGAAGGCAGGGTGGCGCAGAAGAATCGGACGGATGGGACCGATAGGACGGATCGGTCGCCCTTGTCCGCTCGGTCCGATCGGTCTAATCCGTCCGATGCAGCGCCCGCAGGGCCGCTACGCGACGGCCTCGTTGGTGAGCGGCGTGGACTCCGTGGTGCGCACGCGCTTGCCCCGGATCATGATGTTGGGGCGCCCCACGCTCTGGCCGGAAAGCTGCCGGTTTTCCGGGTCGCGGTATCCGCAGCGCACCATCCTCCGAACCTTGTCCGTCGTGTTGATGTGGCTGCCGTGCACCGTGAAGATGTTGAAACACACGACGTCGCCGCGCTTGGCGGACACCGGCACGGTCTGGTCCAGGCGGTACCTGGTGGTGTCCAGGTGCGGCGTGCACGGTTCGCCCTCCGGCGTGGCCGTGACGTGCGGTAGATAGCCTTCCTTGTGCGAGCCTGCCAGAAACCGGATCTCGCCGTTGGCCTGGCACGTGTCGTCGAGGTGAATCAGCGCGTCCACGTAGCGGCCGTCGCTGTGTTCGTAGAACGCGTTGTCCTGATGCATGGGAAAGGGGTGCCCGCTCTCAGGCGGTTTGGCATGCAGGGTGGTGTGGTGCAGTTCCACGTTGGGGCCGATCAGCGCGGACATGGCCGCGGCCATCGCCGGATGAGTCACCGCGCGCATCCACGCCTCGGAATAGAAATGCAAATCGTGCAGCGAGGTCAACTTCGATTTCTTCTCCGTGGCGGCATCCATGTAGACCTTGCGCCAGGGGCCGGTCCAGCCCATTTCCGTCTGGGCCCACTGGTCCATCAGGAAGTCCAGGTGCTCCTCCAGTTCATCCATCTCCGTGGGAGTGAATACTCGCGGGATATGGAGGTACCCCGTTTCGTGATAGAAATCCACCTGCTGTTTCGTGAGCATAACCGGCTCCTTCAAGAAGTACGCACACACAGTTGTTTTCACCAGGATGGCCAACAGCGTAGCACAGGATGGACTACGGGAGCGACACGGACTGACACAGACAGTGCGCCTCCGGGCGCGTCCGTGTCGGTCCGTGCTCGTTCGTGTGGCAGTCCGCATTGCACACGTTTGCCGTGACGGTGCGATGCGGCTTATAGTCACCGGAAATAGCCAATGTTTGTAAGGGGCGTAATCCCTTCAGGAGGAATCTCGTGTTTGTTCGTATGGCGCAGTACTTCTTGCAGGCCGTCTTCATCGCCATTCTCGGCGCAACGCTCGCCTTGCCCGCGACCGGCGGCGTTCCCGAGAATTTGTATCAAGGCGAACTCGTCAACTATCCGGGGCCATGGGCGTTCAAGCTTGGGCGGCCCCACATCATCCTCGTGAGCGATGAGGAACTGGAAATGCTCTCGGACCCGGACAAGGTCTTCAACATGAGCACCGGGTTGCGTCCGCACGAGGAATCACTGCGCACGATCTGCGAGCGCGGAAAAGCCGCCGGGCTGCGCACGCTGGTCCTCGCGTTCGACCATTTCTTCAGCCAGTACCGGCCTGGACAGGAGGGCAAGCCGCGCCGGCTCACGCCCGATATGGATGAATACGTGCAACGGATCGCGCAGATCGCGAAGTTCGCGGAAGGCTACGGCCTCGGCCTGGAGTTGAGCCTGCTGAGTCCGCTCGAAATCGGCCCGGCCTACCGTGCGCAGACCGGCGAGTCCGGCATGTGGATGCATTACCGCAAGGGTGTGCGCGACACGGCGTCGGGCGCCTTCAGCGTGCAGCTCTGGCAGCAGCAGCGCTGGTCCAACAACAAGGGGCCGATCGACATCGAGGATGCAGGCGTGAGGGTCTTCGCATTTTCCGAGAGAAGCATCGGCGGAACGCCGTATCGTGTCGTCGATCCGGATTCGATTGTGGAGATCACGGACGCCGCCAAGGTGGAAGTGTGGGATGGCGCATCGCGCCGCGCGGGCGACTTCCGGGCGCGCCGGGTCCGCATCTATGGCGAAGGCCGCACGGATATCGGCGGCCGCGACAAGGTCCTTGTGGTCCAGATGTATCGCACGCCCGAACTCGACTATTTCAGCGACAAGGCGATGCCATTTCTCACCGGATTGCTGGACAAGTATGTCGATGCGGGCGTGAAACTGAATGCGCTGTATTCCGATGAGATGCATATTCAGCAGGACTGGGGCTATTTCAACCATCACGACAACGGCGAGTTCACAACGCGCTATGTGAGTCACGGTCTTGCCAACGCCTTCGCGGACCGCTATGGGGAGCCGTACCGGGATTTCGCCAAGTATCTTGTCTATTTCTGCTACGGCCAGGAAGACACGGCCGGCGATCTCTCGGCGAAGGAAGGCGTCATGCACGTGTTCGGCGATTCGCCGGAAGCCATTCGTCAGACCGCGCTGTTCCGCGCACGCTATTACCACTTGCTGCAGGACGGCGTCGTGGATCTCTTCGTCGCAGCGAAGCGTCACGCGGAGGAACGCATCGGGTACCGCCTCGAAACGCGCGCGCACGCCACGTGGGCCGAAAGCCCGACGATCGACAAATGGAACACCGGCCGCGAACCGCAATACCGGAACCACTATGAGTACACATCGAATTTCGTGTGGTCGGATACCGTGCACCAGGCCGCGTCCGCGTGTTACGACTACTTCAAGTGGGGCGAATATCTCACCGGCACCGGCAACGATCATCCCGAAGGCGGCTGGATCGATCGTGACTACCTCGCACTGGCCCTCGCGTGTTCCACGGGCATCGTGAACGAGGTGCCGTATTCCTATTGCGCGCACTGGGGCATGCCCGGCGAGATCGCGCAGCGGCGCCAGGCCCTCGTGGACGTGTTCGGCGCGGCGGCCTCGCCCGGATTCATGCTCGTCGAGGAAGCCCAGCACCGCGATTGCGATGTGCTCATGCTGTATCCGATCGACCTCGTCGCGGCGGAGGAGCGTTTCGGGAGTTGGATGACGCAATACGGCTACGCGAACGTCATCACGCAAGCCATGTTGCTGGAGCGCGGCAAGGTCCAGAACGGTGCCATCGAACTCGCCGGACGGCGTTTCACCACGCTCGCAACCCTGTTTGAACCCTTTCCGAAACCCGCGTTGCTCGACATGATCCGTGAGTTGTCCGCACAGGGCGGACGCGTCGTGTGGTCCGGTCCTCCGCCGGTGATCGATTCCGATGGATCACCCGTCACGCCCGCGTGGAGCGATCTATTTGGCGTCGATTACACCGCGGGCCCCGATGAAGGTTTGCTCGCGCCGGGCCGCGAAGTGCGCTTTGCGGGACCGCTTGCCGCAGTACCCACGCAAACGATTCTCACGGACTTCATGGTGGATCGCGTCTACCCGGTGACGCCGCGCGAAGGCACGCAGCCCGCGGCCACGGTGAAAGACACCACAGTGGGCACGGTGCGCGCCGTGAGCGGTGGCGGAAGTCTGACGTTTCTCGGCTTTCGCCCGCGCGATGATCAAGCCGCGAGCCTCGGCTATGAGACACGCACGTGGTTTGAAGTGCTCAACACGCTGGGCGCCTATGCGCCGACGGGCCGCTTCGACGGCGTAAACGACAACACCGAATTTGTTTCGCGCACCACGGACTTCCTGGCGTGCCGCTTTCCCAACGGGACCGTCGCGATCGCCCCGCACTTCAAATCTGTCGAAGAGGGCTGGCCCGGCGGCTTCGCGCGCGACCCGGAAAAGGACAAGGCGTACATGGAGCAGCATCCGCTGCCGCCGAACACGATCCACCTCTCCGGCTTCAAGGTGAACGGGCATAGCGTCACATACGACGGCGTGCACGCGGTCGCGTTTCGCATGGACGCCGAAGGCCGCTTGCTGGCCTTCGCGGGATCCGGGTCCAACGCGATCACCGTGGATGGACAGACCTTCACGTTCGCGGACGCGCCGCTGGGCGGGGTAGCGTGGGCCCCGGTGGCCGAGGCGCGCAAGGTGGCGGGAGGCGCCGTTGCGCAGTTGCTCGTGTACGGCTCGGGCGTCGTGAGGATGCCCGCGGCACATCTGTCCCCGGCGCTGCGCGTCGTCGCTGAAGGCGCAACACCCGGCAGCCGCGGCGCGGACGTGGCGTCCACTCTGGAAGACGGCACGCTGACCGTCACGGTGCCGCCGGAACTCTCCGGCCGCTGGTTGTACATAATCTCCGAATAGGCTTGGACCGCTATGCGAGGGAATCGCGCAGGTGCTCAGTAGTGCGGCAATCCCTGCTTACAACCTGAAGAGCCGGCAAGGATGCCGGCGCTTCTGGCAGCCACTGTGTGGAGTGCGGCCACGCCGCGGCGTGGCTGCTTTGAATGAGTAGGCTTGCCTGCGGTTTTCGGGGATCGCCGTAGCTCTTCGGGCATAGCAGAGACCGGATGCGGGGAAGGGTGGTTCAAGACTTGGCAATCAAGAGCACAGCCACGCCACAGCGTGGCTATGCCACAGGCGCTTGCCCTGCCTGCCGATGTTCTCCCTGTCTTCCAGTTGATGGTTTACCCCAAGTTCCTGTAAATCTCTGTGACCTGCGCATTGGAGAAAGACGTGTGGCACAGGCGCCCTCGCCTGTGTCTTGACTCTTAAGAGCCGGCAGGGATGCCGGCGCTCCTGGGAGCCAGTATGTGGAGAGCGGCCAAGGTGCGGCGTGGCTGTGCTCCCATTCTTCCCCCGATTACGGCGCAGCCGGACGCAGGTCGCTCCACTCCGGAATCTTCACGCGGATTTCGATTGGGGCCGTTGAACCGGCCTTGGCTTCTATCTGACTTAGAGGCTGCGCCTCGCGCGTACCGACGCTGTACTGCTGGTTACGAAGACGCGTAAAGCGAAACGCGCCGGACGCGTCCGTGACGGCATCCGCGTCCAGGATCGACGACTGCGGTTGCGTGGACATCGCGTAAACCTCCACGCCGGGGATCGGGTTTCCGGTCGCGTCGTCGATGACGCGGCCCTCGAGGGTGAGCCCCGGCTCCAACCGAATCTCAACGTTCTCGCCCGGGGTCACGACCTGCCGCACTTCCTGGTACTCGCGGGCAGGTTTGATCTCGAGCGCATAGGTCACGGGCAGATCGGGGTTCACATTGTCGAAGCGGAACGCACCAGCCGAGCCCTCCAGTGAAGGCGCCGTGGAGTGGGAGTGGCTGTACTCCGTCTCGATGAGGAGCCGCGTAGACATGCTGGGCGCGGGTGTTCCATCGGGCTTGAGGATCGTGCCTGTCACGGGTAGTCCTTTGGCGAAGGTGAGGTCCAACTCCTTGATGGGTTCCCCGCTGGTCAGTTTGATGGGCTTGCTCAATGCCGCCGTAGAGCCGCTCACAGCCATAATGACGTACGTCCCACCGATGGGCAAGGAGCCGCAGTTGAACGCGCCCCGCTCGTCGATGCTAGGCCGCTCGTCGAGGAAGGGCCCATCCACGTTCGGCGGTTGCCTCGCGACCAGAACCGAGACATGGAAGCCCCCGGGCGCTTCACGAACCACGCCGTGAATCGTGCCCGCGGGTACGGCCGGCACATCCACGATGAATGGCCCGTCACCATCCGGCACCGCACTCTCGTGCGTGTCTTTCACCCAATACCCGATGGTTCTATCCATCTGATACCCAATCTTCCCAGGCACCGGCACATCATAGATGACCTGTCCATTCTCGATGGGCCGCGAGACGTTCGCATACCCACGATCATGCGGACGAGCGATGTAATCAAGGCGAAACATGCCGGTGGGTGAAGGCTGTCCCTCGGGGACAGCGAAGCGAAGTACGACCGTCCGGGTCTTCTTAGGTTCGTTCAAAGCGCTGGTGTGAAGGTCCAGCACGAGATCGTCGATCGATTCCTGGACGTCCAGCGTTTCGGTGTGATCGAGAACGGTGAGTTCCAATTTCCCGGCAAAGAGGTTGTCGATCATGAACTCGCCGCGCCCGTTCTGAATCGGAACTTCCTGAGAATCCGCTTCACTCCACGAGAACCCCGGGATTGCGAATTCGCGTCCGTAGCTGAGTTTGACGGTGGTCGCTTTGCCGTCTCCTTGCTCCGGCGCGACCAGGATCGTGCCACGCACGTACAAAGGTCGGGGCACGGTCACCGTCAGCGGCGCTTGCCCCACGACGATTGGCGCGTCCAGTTTCATGCGCCTTCCATCGTCCGTCGTTACGCAGCACCAGTACTGCAAATCACCGCGGAGACAATCGAGGGTGATCGTGCCGCTATCATCGGATGTCGCCAAAAGCCTCGTGGCGTCGTTGATTCCACCGTATTGCGGCAAGCTGGTCGCACGCAGGTACAAGTCCGCCCCGGCAAGTGGCCCGCCGGTCACCTTGTCACGAAGGTGTATCCGCACGGGCTCCATGGGCTCGAGGGTCCAGGTGGTCGGTTCGTCATGGGACACTGCCAACCAGCCGTCGAAACGCTCCAAATACCCCGGCTTGCGGGCGGCAACTTCCAAGGGATTGTCCCAGCAGTGTTCCAGGCGGGCCACGCCGTCGGCTCCAGAAACCACGGACCGCGTGAAGCCTTTCGTAACCCTGACTTGAGGATAGCGGATCGGGAACTTCCAGGATGTCTCCACCCCGCTTAGGGGTGTGCCGTCTTTGTCCATGAAGCGAATGAGGACCGTCTTACCACGGGAAAGAACGACGGAAACGTCCGTAAGCACGGGTTCTTTTCCGGCGTTCAGGGGACCCAATATCGTCGGCGCAAACCCGTCCCCAACTGCCCACACATAGATTCCCCTCGGGTCCAGGGCAGTCGATTGAAACACGCCGTCTTCGACACTGCATGCGACGAAGACCGCAACGTTCTTCCGGAGATTGATGGCCTGCACTTGGAGTCCTTCCGGCAGCTGACTTCCATCCTCGGTGCGAATTGTCCCGGAGATGCGGACCTTGGCGCTCTCGTCCACGACCGGCTCTTCGAACTGCTTCTGGATTTCCGCCATCCGCTCGATGCGTTCGTGCGGGTTCATGGCCTCGGCGACGAGTTTCACGCCGAAATAACTGAACCCACCGAGGCCCGCGAGGAGTGCGAATCCCAGCACGGCGAACGCCGCGAGGCTGTACCACGGGAGGCGCAATGCGGGCCGCGCGTGCGGCGTCAGGATGCGGAGGACGCGTTCGAGGAGCGGCTTTTCGGGGGGCGCGCCACCCATGGCGAGGGCCGGGGCCGACGCGGCGCGCGCGGCGAAGTCCGCCAGCACCCGCGCATACAGCACCGCGCTGCCCGTGTGGCGCACGGCGAGCGCGTCGCAACAGGCCTCGCGCTCGGTGCGAATCTGGCGGCTGAGCCACCACACCGCCGGGTTGAAGAACAGCAGTGATTCCACGAGCATCTGCGCCAGATTGACGAGATAGTCGTGGCGTCGAATGTGCGCGAGTTCGTGGGCCAGCACGGCGCGCAGGTGCTCCGGCGGCACGCCGGTCAACACATGCGCGGGCAGCAGGATCGCGGGCGACAGGATGCCCATGACCATCGGCCCATCCACGCAGTCCGCGACGCGCAACGCTACGCGCCGCGCAACAGCCATGGCGTCGCGCAGCTCTTCCAGCAGCGCAAGCAGCGCTTCATCTTCACACCGTTCGCTGCTCCTGCGTATGCGCCCCGCACCGCGAATGAGCAGGATCGTCCGCACCGCCATCACGCACACGCCTGCCAACCACACATTCGCCAGCCAGGCGCGCCACGGGGTTTGCTGCGGGGGGGCGCTTGCACGCATCGGGTCAATCGCCATCGCTGGTGACGGTGCCGCAGTGGATTGTGGTGTACTCACGGCGTCGGGTTGGGCGGAGCTTGAAGCCATGGGCGCATTTGGATCCGCGGCGAGCGGCTCGTAGACAAGCACCGACCACGTCACCAGCCACGCGAGCACCACCGCGCACAGGCCCGCGACGCAGACGCCGTAGCGCAATTCGGGCCGCGCGGCCGGGATGCGCCGCAACAAGTAGGCGACGGCGGCCGCCGCGAGCGCGCCTTCCCACAGGGTGTGCAAGAGCGACACGGGCAGGTCCGCCCACGCGGCGATCACGAATGAGGTGGAGAAGGTCATGACTTCTTCCTCCCGGCCGGTTTGGAAGCGGATTCATGCTGCGCGACGAGGTCCTGAATCTCGCGCAGTTCCTCTGCGCTCACCTTGTTCTCCGCGAGCAGGTGCTGGACGGCCGTGGTGGCGCTGCCGCCAAACACGTTGGACACCAATTGGCGCAGCATCGGGCCGAGCACCTGCCGCTTTGTGACCTTCGCCGCGTAGCGGTGTGTGCGGCCCTCCGCGCGGTGCGTCACGAGGCCCTTCTTCTCCATCACCTGCAGGACCGACAGCACCGTCGTGTAGGCGCGAGTCTTGCCGTCGGGCATGTTCTCGCCCACTTCGCGCGCGGTCAGCGCGCCATCGCGCCACAGCACGGACAAGACCTGCAACTCGAGTTCGGAGGGGCGGGCGGCAGCGGCCATGGGGGAACTCCTTTGGTTACTATGAGCATAGTATCTACTATGGGCATAGTATTTGTCAAGCCCCTTCGGCAACCTCGTCCACCTCCAGTCTCCAAGGAATGACACAGCAAGCAACCGAAGATCCGATACGCTCAATCGTCTTTGGGTAGTCCCGGAGGGACGGCCGAAAATAGCCCAGGAATTCATTCCTGGGTCCCGTGACTTCCTCTCTCTGTTTAGTCCCGTAGGGACGGCAGAGACGTCAGCAACCACGAGCGTGTCCAGCATCTGTTTTCTGTCGTCCCTACGGGACTCTTTGATCTGTGACTCCTCGTTACCCAGGAGTGAATTCCTGGGCTACTTTCGATTGTCCCTCCGGGACACAGAGCGTATATCGCCATATGAATGGTGTGTCCTTCGTGAGGCGGATTCTGGTTTTGAGGCGCGCACATCCCCCTCGGCCCTGCGGGCCTGCCCCCTTCAAAGGGGGACCGAGTGCGCGTGCCCTTCGGGCCGCGTGTCTTTCGCACCCGAAATCCAGATGTTGCCCTTAAGGCATGTCACGCACTGCAGATATAGTGCTACACAGGTCCCCCTTTGAAGGGGGTGAAGGGGGATGTTCTTTTTCTTCTTCTCCGAGCGGCCCCTCGGGGCGCCTCAGAGGTCGGGTTCGCGGGCTCCGAAGTGGACCTCGACCCACACGATCTGGGCGGTGGTCTTATTCCCCGCGGCGGGCTCCACGCGGATGGTGTTGTAGCCTTCCTGAAGCGCGGGCGGCGCGGCGGCGAACGCGCGCAACTCGGCCGCGCCCGCACGCCGCGAGAGGTCCCAAGTGTCGTCAAGTCGTGCGCACGCGGCGCCGTTGAGCGAGACGTTCAGCGCCACGTCCGCAAGGCCGTCTTGAGCGCCGAGGCCGATCAGGATCGCCGCGTCTCCCGGCCCGGTCACCGGACCCGTGTACAGGCGGAACTCGCGCGGGGCATCCGTCCCCACAGGCAACTGGACGCCGTTCGACACACCTGCGGGAACAGTGTCGCGATAGGTGATTACGTGGCGACGGGGCTTGGCAAAAACGACGTCTCGCGACAAGCCTGCCTCGAGAAACTGCCTGTACGCGGCAGGTCCGCCGAGAATCGGAGCCGGGTCCATGTAGTTGAACGTGTACATGGCCTCCGCACCGCGGTGCCAGCCCGCGGCCGCGAAGCCACGGGTGGAGGCGAGATCATTCAGCACCGCCTCCGCACCGGGACTCGCGCGCAACAGCACCTCCTGACCCGGCGCCACGATGACCTTCGCATCGGCGTCGCCGAGGCGTTCGCGCCACAGTTCGACCGGGATATCGAAGTCGGCCGTCGCCCAGAACGGCGTGGGGACCAGCATGTCGATGAGACCTTCCTTGGCCCAGGTTATCCCGTCCATGCCGAGTCCAATGGCCGCGTCGGGGTGGGCCGGCACACGCGCGCAGATCTGGATAGGATGGCCGCGCTTTTCCGCCCACGTGTTCGCGAGCTGGCGTACCTCGCGCATGAAGTCCGTGAGAATGATCGCCCCTTCCGCCTCCTTGCCCGGCGCGAAGTGATAGCCGAAACGCATCCAGTCCAATTCGAGACCGTCGGGGTCGTAGCGTTCGAGGAGTTCCCGCACCAGGGCCATGTGATGTTCGCGGACTTCCGGGATTGCGTAATTGTACGCGCGGTCCGTCCAGCCGCTCGTGCTGCCCGGCACGCGCCAATACTCCGGGTGGTTCACCCAGAACGTGTTGTGCATGAAGTTCTTCGGGTTGTCCACGTCGTGGATGTCGTTCATGCGCATGCTCAACCACGGCGAGATGCTCTTCTCGCGGCAGCGCGCGATCCACACCGCGTAGCAGTCGAGCCCGCGCTCGTGGAGCAAGCGGGCGTTGTCCACCCATTTCTGGCAGAACTCATTGCCTTCGGGGACTTCCTGTTCGCCGACGTCCCAGATGCGGTCCCACACGTCGCTCGCGTAACTCGCGCGCATCGCGCTGGGATTCAGGAAGAGGTGGGTTACCTTCGTGTTCGCGTATTGGTCCACGAAGGCGTTGAGGCCCTCGATGGACATTTCGTCGGCGGACCGCGATCCGAAAAAGTGGCTGTTGTCTTCATTGATGATCAGGATCGGCGTGTCCGCGGCTTGAAGGACTATTGCCAGAATTCCGCACCACAGCATCATGTGACCTCCCCGTGTTGAGGCAAACTGCAATCAGAGCATAGCAGGCGACGGCCGCGTGGAGAAGCAAGGGGACGGCTCTTCGTAGGGCGGGATTTGTTCCCGCCCTCCTCCTGGGTTGAGTCCGATCTTGGCTTCTCGGATGGGCGGGAACGAATCCCGCCCTACGGAATTGCGGAAATCGATTCCGGCCGCCTCAGGACTCAGCGTCCATGCGATCGTGCATGCGCTTGATGGCCCAGATCTCTTTGACGAGATCATCGGCGTGGTCGCGATCGAAAGCGGCCAGCTTGCGGCATTGCGCAAAAGCGCGGTCGAACTGCTGTTGCTCGACGTTCACGTACACCGACAGCAACAAGGATTCAGCGTGGTCCGGGTGTGCCGCGAGCGTGTCCCGCAAAAACGAGTCCGCTTGCCCGACTTCCCCTTTGTTATAGCTCCGGACCGCGGCGCGGACAGATTTCGGATTGCCGAGATTGCGCAGCGCCATCAACGCGTAGTGGCCTCCGTAGAAGGCCGGCGGCAACAGCAAGAAGAGCAGCAGCACGTGCCGGTCGAGATAGTCGGCGATGAGGCTTACGGGGATGTAGAGGACGAGGCTGTACGTGAGGCCCTTGAGCAACACGGCGCGAAAGGGACGCATCCGGTACCAGGTGTGGCTCGTGTGAATGGGATACTGGGTCACGTCCTCGATGCGTTCGCGCAGGCTGCTGAGGCGATCGAGCAAGGCGTCGAGCTTCGGGTCTTCCGCGGGCGTGTGCCAGAACTCGACGCGCATCCCCGTATGGCCGGTGTCCACGGCGAGCACAGTGGTGCGATGCCGTTTAAGAAAGCGGAAGAGGCAGAGCACCGACACGCCGCAACACAAGGCCGCCGGGACCGCAAAGGCCAGGAGCGTGAGAAGAGATGGACTCTCCCCGCTCGTCACTTCCAGAAGCAGACCGGACAGCAGACTCACCAGCGCCAGCAGCAGAAGCGACAGGCACACCAGGTAATTCATGTTGTTGCGGTAGCGCGATGAGACGCTTACCCATTCGATTGGGATGTATACGGAGGCGCTTCCCGCCCAGCCGTGCTGATGGTACACGAGGACCGTCCCCCGCAACTCAAGCGAGGCGCGCCGTGGCCCGCCGACCTGCCGGATGTCCGCTACCATGTGGTGTGTATCGGTCACGTAGATGTATTCCTGTTAAAGAGCGATCTCAAGTCAGCACAGTCAGTATAGGGTTCTCCCGCGTGGCAAGTAAATCGGCCCGTGTCGCAATTGGGATCGCCAATACTCTCTACCAAAGCCGGGTGGGTTCGTGTAGCCCACGCGTCCTCGCCTGCATTTTGCGCGACCAGGAACATCGATACGAAGACACAGGCGAGGGCGCCTGCGCCACACGTCTTTTTGACCTACCTTGGTCTTCTGAGGCTCCTGAGGCCTTCGTGCAAACCAGGGTCGGCAAGAAAGGAAGAACTCCTACGGGCATGGCAAGCACGTGTGGCACAGGCGCCCTCGCCTGTGTTCCCATCCGGCTACTTCGCATCCCCGGAGCCATTGGTAATGCGATGGTCCATTTCGAGGGCGGGCACGTCGACCCGGGTGTGACCCACGATTTCCGCAGGAACTCCCGCAGCCGTGCAATGCGGCGGCACCGGCTTCAAGACGACGCTGCCCGCGCCGATTTTCGCGCCTTCGCCCACCTCGACGTTGCCGAGGATCTTCGCGCCGGCGCCGATGAGGACGCCCCGGCGGATCTTGGGGTGGCGGTCGCCGTGTTCTTTGCCCGTGCCGCCGAGGGTGACCTCGTGCAGCATGGAGACATCGTCTTCCACGACGGCCGTCTCGCCAATGACAATCCCTGTCGCGTGATCCATGAGAATTCCCGAGCCGACACGTGCCGCGGGGTGAATATCCACGGCGAGGGTCTGGGCGATCCGGCTTTGCAGGTAGAGCGCCAGCGCGCGGCGCCCGTGGTTCCAGAAGTAATGCGCCGCGCGATAGGACTGCAATGCGTGGAAGCCCTTGAAGTACAGCAAGGGTATCGAATATCCGCTGCATGCGGGGTCGCGCGTGCGAATCGCCTGGATGTCCGCGCGCACCGCAACGCCAATCGCCGGGTCGCCGGTGTACGCCTCGTCCAACAGGTCACGCAGGGAAATCGCGGGAATCGTCGTGCTCTCCAGCTTGGATGCAAGGAGAAAGCTCAGGGCATCCTCCAGGCTCTTGTGGTTGAGCACCACGCCATACAGGAAATTGGCGAGCATGGGCTCGTTGAGCGCTTCCTGCGCGACTTCGGCCCGTATCGCTTCCCAAATGGGATCGTTGGCTGGTTTCGGCATACTGGTCTCCCTGCAGCAACCCGGCGCATGGGCGATTACTCAAGCCCGCGCAGACATACTCAAGTGTACACGCGCGAGGCCGCGAGAAGCGAATCAGGATTAGGAGGGCGGACATTCCAGTCCGCCGGGGACGGGCAGGGCTGGAGTGGGGGCGAAGTTGCGGTGATCAAACAAGGGTAGAGGAGGCGGGTTGGAAGACCCGCCCTCCGGAAACGATCTCCCTTGAAGCGATTCTTTCCCTGGCCTAGGATGGTGTGGTCAACCACGCGGAGGGGAGAATTCCATGTACAGTGCCGGGTCGCTCGTGCCCATCGATTGGGCCATAATCGGAGCCTATTTCCTCGCAACCTTTGGCGTGGCTATCTGGTCCACATGGCGCGAGCGTACCCGCGAGACGTCGGCCGGCTACTTTCTCGCGGGCAGGCATACCGGCTGGTTCGTCATCGGCGCGTCGCTGTTCGCGTCGAACATCGGATCCGAGCACCTCGTGGGATTGGCCGGCACCGGGGCCGCCAGCGGCGTGGCGGTCGGCCAGTTCGAAATCCTCGCGTCGTTTCTGCTGCTCCTGCTCGGCTGGGTGTTTGTGCCCTTCTACATCCGCAGCGGCGTGTACACCATGCCGGAGTTCCTGGAGCGCCGGTATTCGCCCGCGGCCCGCTGGTACCTCGCCGTGGTCTCCATAGTCGGCTACGTGCTGACCAAGATTTCCGTTTCCATCTACGCGGGCGGCGTCGTGTTCGAATCGCTGATGGGCATCAACTTCTGGACCGGCGCTATTGTCGTTGTCATTGCCACCGGTATCTATACGGTCTTCGGCGGCCTGCGTGCGGTGCTCTACACGGACATGTTCCAGATGTTCGTGCTGGTCGCGGGCGGCGTCGCGGTCACCGTGATAGGCCTCGATAAGGTTGGCGGCTGGGATTCACTCCACCAACAGGTCGGTGGCGATTTCTTCAGTCTTTGGAAGCCCATGACAGACCCCAACTTCCCCTGGACCGGCATTGTGTTCGGCGCGCCCATTATCGGCGCGTGGTACTGGTGCACGGACCAGTTCATCGTGCAGCGTGTGTTGTCGGCCAAAAACGAGGAGGAAGCGCGCCGCGGCACGATCTTCGC
>JADLCA010000777.1 GCA_020847495.1 Candidatus Hydrogenedentota bacterium
ACGGGCGACACGCGCTACGGCGATTACTACGAGCGGGCGCTGTTTAACGGAATCTTGGGAACCCAGGGGCCCGAGCCCGGCCAATTGCAGTATTACGTCCCGATGGACAGCGGATATCCGCGCATGTTCGGCTCGCCGGACAACGCCTTCTGGTGCTGCTACGGAACGGGCGTCGAGTCCTTCGCGAAGCTCGGCGATAGCATCTACTTCCACGATGACGACTCGCTTTTCGTCAACCTGTTCGTCGCATCCACTGTGGAGTGGATGGAGAAGGGGTCGCGCGTGGACCAACAAACCACGTTCCCGTACGACAGCAAAACCTCGCTCATCGTGCATCCGCAGAAGGCCGCGGAGATGGCCCTGAACATTCGTGTCCCGTCCTGGGTTGCCGCGTCACCCGAGGTCCGTGTCAATGGACAACTGCAAGAGACCAAGCCACATGATGTGAAGCCCTGGCTGCGCGTTTCGCGGACCTGGCAAGACGGCGATCGTGTGGAAGTTACATTTCACATGAAGCTCCACACGGAATCGCTGCCGGACGATCCCCGCAAAGCGGCGATACTCTACGGCCCAGTGGTGTTGGCGGGAACGTACGAAGGGCACGCCGCGGATGCCGTGTGCGTCGACAATCATCACGAAGGCGTCGCGGCGTTGAAGCAGTCCGTCAGGCCCGCGTACTTCGAGGGTGATCCGGCCCGCCCCGAAGCGTGGCTTGCACCCGTTGCAGGCGGCCGTCTGCTCTTCCGCGGCAAGGACGCGAACGCGGACATGCAGTTCATCCCGTTCTGCGACGTGACCGTCGAGCGCTACGGCCTCTACTGGCCGGTCGTCGAAACGAATAGCCCGCAGCATCAAGAGCTGCAGCTTACGGGAGATCGGTACCTGCGCGAAGTGGACCGCGTATTCATCTTCACCCGGGACTTCGAGCACGGCTCCGAACGCTTGCACGATCAGCAAGGCGAGAAGACTGCGGCAGGCGCCGTGCCCGGCACGGCGTATGTCTATCGACACGCCGAACCCGGCGGCTGGTTCAGTTGGCGGATGGCTGCGCCGAAGGACACGCCTGCCGAACTCTTGGTCACGTACTGGGGTGGCGACACGGGCCGAACCTTTGACATCACGGTCAACGGCGAAATTGTCGCCACGCCAACCCTGCAACCCGAACGTCCGGACGCGTTGGTGGATCGCGTCTATCCGATTCCCCAGGAATTGACGAACGGGAAAGAACACATCACCATCGCGTTCCGTGCCAATCATGAAACGATAGCGGGCGGCGTGTTCGGTTGTGCCGTTCTGAGTCAAAAATGAGACCGTGAAGCCGTGGCGCGCGTTGCGCGCAATTACGAAAGGCATACTGCCATGTGGTACCTCTGCTCATTGTGTGTGCTGACGGCGGTTGGAGTGACAGCGCCGGAGTCCGTCGAATTCCTGCCCGTGGACGGCGGCATCGTACTATCGCATGACGGCTGCAGTGCCCAGGTGTCGCTGGCCGCGCCCAGACTTGTTTTCGACGCCGGAGAGACTCCACCGTCCGTATTGCCCGCGGCCGGTGTGGGCGACTTGACTTCAGGCGAGATAATAGATGTCACGTATCCGGCCATACCCTTGGGAGCGGGCACGCTCGAGATAACGCTTTGCCTGCAATGGTCGCCCGAAGAGAATGTGCTGGGAAAATGGGCGCGTTTTCGTTTGGAAGTGGCGGAAGCCGCACCTCTCCTGCGCGAGGTCATCCTGGATACGATTGCCGGCGACTCGATCGCCTTCACGCCAACACCTCCACAAAGCTATCCCGCCTTCTGGAAGGGTTTCTACGCGGGCATCGAATTCCCTGTCGCGGCGACACGAGTAGAAGGGAACGATGTTATCCTCGCGCATCGGCCCGGACTCGTAGTGAAACCGGGTGTCTGGTACGAGACCCGCAAGGCGATTTGTGGAGCTGCGAAGCCCGGGGAAGAACGCGCGGCCTTCATGGCGTATATCAACGCCCACCGTCCAACCCCGCGCGGACTTCACTACAACTACAACAGTTGGTGGACTTCTTCGGTGCCGTTCACGCAAACGGAAATCCTGGGCCTGATGCAGTCCTTCGAGGACAACCTTTACAAGGCGCATGGAATCGCCTTCGATACCTTCGCGATTGACATGGGCTGGAGCCAGCCCAAGAGCATTTGGGACATCGACACCGCGCTCTTCCCCGAGGGCTTCACGCGCATTAGTGACGCGTCGCAGCGCATGCATGCAAAGCTCGGACTGTGGACTTCGCCCTCGGCATTCTACCCGCCTGCTTTGGACACGCAATGGGCGAAGGAACAAGGCTACGAGACCACGCCGTTGACCCACGCCTCCGGAGCCACGCGCATCTGCTGTCTTGGCGGTGAACGCTACAGCAACGCATACCGCGATCGGCTTGTCGAGATGGTGACGCGCTACGGCGTCCGGCACATCAAGCTCGACGGCTATGCGTTGTTCTGCGATCAGACCGATCACGGCCACCAGCCCGGCGACTTGGCTCCAGAAGCCCTCGCCGAAGGCGGAATTCGCGCCTTCGAGGCCGTACGCGAGGCCGCGCCCGACACCTGGCTGGAGGCCACCTGCTTCGGCTGGAATCCCAGTCCGTGGTGGTTGTTCTACGTCAATTCCGTGATCGGCACCTTCGGCGACGACGCGCCGCACGGCCGCTCGCCGAGCCCCGTTTATCGCGAGTCCTACACGACCGCGCGCGATTTCTTTAATCTTCAGGGCGCTGCGCTCTTGCCCATTCCCGATGCGGCGCAGGAAGTCCTTGGCATCATTCACCAGAGCCAGGACCCCTTCCTGAACGATGGCGTCACGACCCTGCTTCGCGGTCACGCCTTCGTGCCGCTCTACGTCAATCCCAAATTCATGGATGCGCGCCGATGGAAACAGCTGGCTGATCTGATGTCGTGGGGACGGGCCAACGCCTATGTGCTCGCGAACACGGTGCCCATCCTGCCGGTTTCTTGGCGGGATGGCAAGGTGCCCGCGTTTGTGAACGACGCACCCATGCCGCGCGAGCCATACGGATACGCCCACTGGCTCACGAATCGCGGCATCGTTCTTCTCAGGAATCCATGGATGATGCCCGCAACGATTGATGTGCCTATTGACGTGCGGCCTGGGACCGCTCCGCTCACTGCGGTCAGTCTCTATCCGGAGGCGCGGCGCTACGCACGCGATGTGCAACCCGGCGCTTTGCTCGATGTGCCACTGGCGCCTTACGAAACCCTCGTCCTTTCGATCGCGCAGCAAACAACTCCCGATACCCTTCCCAATGTGCAGGATGCGATCGGCACTCAATTGGACGTCAAGGCGGGGGCCAGCGAGATGGCGAGAATTGAATACACGCTGGAAGGACCCGCACTCGGCCCGGATTGGATCTGCCGCGTCGATCCTGCAACTCCAACACTACGCTTCTCTACGACGGCAAACGTTGATGTGCGGGGTGCGGACGCCCAAGTCCTGGTGCTGCTGGAAGGACCCTCCGCGCCCGCGGCACCGCGAATTCACGCCGAAATCAACGGCGTACAGACGGAGCTGGCCTTTGTCTCTTCCGATGCTGGTTTCGCCGCATCGACCATCGAAGGTACCGAGCATTGGGCCTTCTATGGCGCGGCCCTCGCGCAAGGGGCCAACAGCATCGCGTTGACAGGCGAAGCCGGGGGCGCTGGCGTTCGCGCTACCATCTGGGCCTTCGCGACGAAAGCGGAAGCCAGCGCCTTCAAGTATGACAACGCGCTGCCCAGTCCCGAGGTCTTGTATCTGGACGCGGCTTGCCTACTGGAGTGCCCGGAAGTCGCGGCCGTTTCGAACATAGTCCGCGAGCCAGCGCCCATTGAGCGCATCAACGGGGTGTTCCTCGACACGCTTGACCCGGAAAGCGAAACACAGGGATGGGGAAAACTCGAGCGCAATCAAAGCGTCTGGGGGAAGCCGATGCGCATCGCGGGCCAGCAGTACGTCCGCGGCCTCGGCGCGCATGCCCCGTCAAAAATCGTCTACGCGCTCGATGGCATGTACGCACGCTTTCAGGCGCTTGCAGGCGCCGATTCCGCGGTGAACGGTACAATCACCTTCGAGGTCCGGGCCGACGGAAAGAAACTGTGGAGTTCGGGCAGTATGACGCGCAATGACCCACCTGTCCCGGTCGATGTGGACATCACGAACGCCCACCGCCTCGAATTAATCGTGGGGGATGCGGGCAACGGCAACGGTGCCGACCACGCGGATTGGGCGGAAGCAAAGCTGCTACGTTGAGCCCAAAAACGGCAAATGAACGGAACGGCCCCGCCTTTCGCGCAGGCTATCTTCCTTTGCGGCCAGCGAGCGGGAAGGTTATCACTTCCGGTGGGAGTATGTCCTTGAGAAGCTCGGCGTCAGGTTTCGCGCCGGACGCCCCCCAGGTGAGCGTCCACAGTTCCCGGCCCGCAAATTCGCTCGTCGCTGCAAGTACCAGGCGGTCTTTGAATGCGAGAAAGCTGTCCGGATACGAGCTATCGTGACCGCCGAAGAGTTCGAACTCCTTCACGTTGCCGCCATCCGTCCAGTGTAGTTCGGTGCCGGCGCTCTGACCATCAGCGCTGATCATGCATGCGCTGAAGACCAGAGTAGGGCCCATCGCGTACAGGGAAGTGGGA
>JADLCA010000778.1 GCA_020847495.1 Candidatus Hydrogenedentota bacterium
AAGGGCCTGTTCCGCGAATACGGAATCCCCACGCCCGACGGCCAAGCCGTGCGCACCGCCGACGAGGCGGTGTCGGCCGCGGAGGCGATGGGCCTGCCCGTGGTATTGAAGGCGCAGGTCCACGTGGGCGGCCGCGGCAAGGCGGGCGGCGTCAAGCTCGTGACCAAACCGGGGGAGGTCCGCCCAACCGCGGAGAAGATCCTTGGCCTCACCATCAAGGACCTGCCGGTCCGCCAACTGCTCGTGACGCCCGCCGCGGACATCGCCAAGGAGGTCTACCTCAGCATCCTCATTGATCGCGGCGCGCGCAAGGCCGTCTTCATCGGCTGCGCCGATGGTGGGGTCGAGATCGAAGTCACCGCCAAGGAAGCGCCGGAGAAGATCCTGCGGCTCGAAGTGCCCGCGGCGCATTTGGCGGCCTCGAAAGGGCTTGAGTTTCACAATTTCACCTCGAAACTCTTTTCACATGCCGATCAGGCGGCGCAAGCCGCCGATATCATGGCGAAGATGGCGCGCCTTTTTGTCGAGAAGGACTGCTCGCTGGTCGAGATCAATCCGCTCATCGTGGATGGCAAGGGCAAAGTGGTTGCCCTCGACGCGAAGGTGCTGTTGGACGATAACGCGCTGTTCCGGCACCCGGAATTGGTGGCGCTGCGCGACATGGACTCTGAAGACGCCGACGAATTGAACGCAAAGGAAGAGGGCCTCAGCTTCATCCGGCTGGATGGCTCGATCGGCTGCATGGTGAACGGCGCGGGCCTCGCCATGGCGACGATGGATACCATTAAGCATTTCGGCGGCGACCCCGCGAACTTCCTCGATGTGGGCGGCAGCTCGAATCCGAAGAAGGTCGTCACGGCGTTCAAGATGATCCTCAAGGACCCGAGCGTGAAGGTGATCCTCATCAACATCTTCGGGGGCATCACGCGTTGCGACGATATCGCGCGCGGAATCCTCGCGTCCCTGGAGGAGTTCGAGGTGCCGGTCCCGATCATTGTGCGGCTCATCGGCACGAACGAGGTGGAAGGCCGCGCACTGCTCGAAGGAACGGAACTGATTTCCGCGGCCACTTTGGAAGAAGGCGCCACGAAGGCCGCCCGGATTGGAGGTACGGCGTGAGCATCCTGATCGACGCAAATACCAAGGTCATCGTCCAAGGCATCACGGGACGCGATGGCTCGTTCCATACGGAGCAGATGATCCAGTACGGCACCAAAATTGTCGCTGGCGTGACGCCCGGCAAAGGCGGCCAGACCATCTTCGATGTGCCGGTGTTTGATTCGGTGAAGGACGCCGCGGCCGCGACCGGCGCGGACGTGTCGGTGATGTACGTGCCCGCGAAGTTCGCCAAGGCCGCCATGCGTTCCGCCGCGGAAGCTCCGCTGAAGATGCTCGTCGTGATCACCGAAGGCATCCCGACGCTGGACGTGCTCGAGGCGTACGAAGCGCTCACGGCGAAAGGTATTCGCATGATCGGCCCCAACTGCCCCGGTCTCATCACGCCGGGCCAGTGCAAAGTCGGCATCATGCCCGGCCCGATTCACAAGCCGGGTCGCGTTGGCGTCATCTCGCGCAGCGGCACGCTAACCTACGAGATCGTGAAGGAACTCACCGAGGCGGGCCTCGGCCAGTCCACGTGCATCGGCATCGGCGGGGACCCGATCATCGGCAGCAAGTTTGTCGATCTGCTGCCCCTCTTCGAGAAGGACCCGGACACGGATACCGTGGTCATTGTCGGCGAAATCGGCGGACAGGATGAAGTCGTTGCCGCCGAGTACTTCCAGAAACACATGAAGAAACGCGTCGTGGGATTCATGGCAGGCCTCACGGCCCCTCCAGGGCGCCGCATGGGTCACGCAGGCGCAATCGTCGGCGGCGAAGACGACACCGCCGCGTCCAAAATCGCGAAACTCGAAGCTGCGGGCATCCCCGTCGCGAAGGTTATCAGCGGGGTCGTAAAACTCATCGAAGCGTGAGGACTGCAAGCTTCACGCATGACAGATTGTGGCCCTGCTTGGGGTCCGTTTTCGGGTCTTAACACGGCGCGAACATCTCGCGCGTAGTCTCTGGCCGGCGGTGCAATGCAAGGTGCGCCGTCCAAAGTGCCCACTGGTGAGGGCGCCAGAAAGGAATGCCATCATGCGTTCAATGAAACTCGCGTTCATCGTATTGGGGCTGGCGCTCGCCATGACGGCGCAGGCCGACAATTTCTACGTGACGCCTCATCTGCAGAATGTTTCCCAGGACGGCGCGACGCTGATCTGGCAGACGGAAGAGCCGGGTCCCGCGGAAGCCGAATATGGCCTCGAAGGCGCTTTCGATCAAAAAGCCTTGAACCCGGCCAGCGAACTGATTCGCAAGGTGCGTATCACGGGACTGCAACCGGATACTTCATACTCATACCGCGTGCGCGCGGGCGAGGCGGAGTACACCAACACCTTCAAGACAGCTCCCGCAAAGAACCCGGCGCGCGAAGTCACCTTCATTGCCTTCGGCGATACGCGCCGCTGGGATACGATGGTCCCGGAGACGAAGATGTGGGACCACGTCCTGCAATGGAATGCGGAGTTCTTCATCATCAACGGCGACCTGGTATCGCGCGGCCACGAGTACCCGCTGTGGCCCGAACATTTTCAGCGCTTCGCCGAATTGAATGGCAAGTACATGATCGCCACCGCGCGCGGCAATCACGAGGGATCGATGATCTCCGACGTGGAGAACGACTGGTTCGGCAAGTACCACGAGGTGCCGGGCGGCAAGGAACCGTACGCGTTCATGGATTGGGGCAATGTCCACGTTGTGTTGCTGTCCTGGGAACAGACCATGCTCAATTACGTCCAGGACACGGCGAAATGGCTCGATGCGCATCTGGCCACCGTGGATTCGCCGTACGTCTTTGTCACGCAGCATTTCCCGATCTACTGCACGGGGTACGAGTCGCCCGAGAACAACCGCAAGCAACCGGGCAATGACATGATGTACCTGCGGCGGATCCTCGACAAGCACCACGTGGACGCCCACGTCTCGGGCCACACCCACATCTACGAACGCCACTTCCCGCTGCGCGAGAATGCGCGCAACGACCGCGAAGGCGTGCTCTACGTCGTGAACGGCGGCGATATCGGCGGCAACTATCCCGATTGGTGGACGGCCGTTTCCGATTACGACGCGCCGCTGTCGAAGCCCACGTACACGGTGTTTCAGTGCAAGACGGACCGTATGATCGTGCGCACATTCTGCTGGTCGCCTGAGCAGAAGGCCTTCATTCAGAGCGACTACGTCGTCCGTTGGCAGGACGAAGGAATCCCGCAGGCGGCGCAGGCCTCCTTGTCCGCGAAGCAGGGCGCGGAACTCATCGCGGCCATGGAAGAATTGGCGGCCATGATCTACACGCCCGCGGCCCCGGCATTGCTGCCATTCCTGAAGAGCGATGATGCAGCGGTGCGTCAAGCCGCGGCAAAGGCCCTGAGTCTGCTCGGCAGCGCGGAGGTGGCGGGAGACCTGGTCACATACGTGAATGACAAAGACCTGGCCGTGCGCCGCTATGCCGCACGCTCGCTGGAATGCGCCATGCCGGAGAGTTTAGCAAGAGACGTGGCCAAGCTTGCCTCGGATTCGGGACAAGATGAAGAAACCCGCGTCAAGTTGATCGGCGCGCTGCAGTTCCATGCGCCCAAGAAGCTCACCCGCAAGACCGCATTAAACATTCTGAAGAGCGACGCTCCGGAATCTGTTCGCAACCGTGCAGCCTACGCGCTTACGACCACCGTGGAAGAGAGAGACGTCAGGAGGCTGGCCACGATGTTTGAGAAGGAGAAGAGCCAGTACGTGATGGTCCGGTTGGCCTTCACCTTGAACGAACTCACCGGGAACCCGCAGAGCCTCGACGACGAAGGCGAGCTGTATAAGTCCCAGCCGGGCCAACGGTCGGAATTCACGAAGAAATGGATGGCGAAGGGGTAGTCGCCGCACGGCAATCCCAAGGGTCCCTTGTCTTTTTCGGCCACTGCCCCACAAGGCAGTGGCCATCTCTCCCATACTTTCCATGCTTCCCGCAGCTCCCATCCAACGTGCCCCCGAAATTGCCGCCACCCGCGCGGTACGCTATAGTGATGCCTCAAGGGAGCTGCAACACGTGAGCGATAGCCAGGGAACGTGATGGGCGCATTCGCATTCAAGTCCACCAAATGGACGCTGGACATCGCGACCCGTCTGATCAAGGCCAACATCCGCACGCATCAGACGGAACCGCTTGGCCCGGACCTTTCCATTGTCTTCGTGGTCAATCATTTCACGCGTCTCGAAACGGTCCTGCTCCCCTACATTCTTCACAAGGCGACGGGCAAGGAGATCTGGTCTCTGGCGGCCGCGGAACTGTTCAAGGGCCGCATCGGCCAATACCTTTTGTCCATGGGCACGGTATCGACAAAGGACCCTGACCGCGACCGCACGATTGTGTGTTCGCTCTTGAGCGGCGAGCATCCGTGGATCATCTTTCCCGAAGGCGGCATGATCAAGGACAAGAAGGTCGTTGACCACCAGGGCATGTTTCGCGTGTACAGCAGCGGGACGCGGCGCCCGCCGCACACGGGCGCCGCGGTAATGGTCCTGCGCGCGGAGTTCTACCGCCGCCGTCTTGCATTGCTCAAGGACGACCCCCAGCGGCAGGAAGATCTCCAGCGCACGCTGGAGAAGTTCTGCGTCATGTCGCTCGATCACGCGCTGGAGCAACGCACCGTCATCGTCCCCGTCAACGTGACGTACTACCCAATTCGCGCGCACGAGAACGTCGTTCTGCGCCTGGCGCGCGGCGTTGCCAAGGACCTCAGTCCACGCGCGCTCGAAGAACTGTCGGTCGAGGGCACCGTGTTGTCGAAAGACACGGATATCGACGTGACCTTGGGCGACCCGATCGCCGTGGCGGACTATCTAGCGGCGCCGGAACTGTCGCAACTTGCGGCGTCGTTCGACGAGGGCCTCACGCCGCTGGAAGACGATCCGGAATCAAGCTTCAACGAGTCGGCGCGGCGCCTGATGATCCGCTACATGGCGGACATCTACCGAAACACGACCGTGAATTACGATCACATCTTCGGCACGTTGATCCGCCACCAGCGCGCGAGGCGCTTCACGGAGCGCGCATACCGGAACCGCATCTTCCTGTGCGTCCACCAAGCCAAACTTCTTGGACAACATCGCCTCCATCCGGAGTTGGATCACCACTACCGCGACATCCTCTACGAGGACCCGAGTCCGGCCTTCAACGATTTCGTTGCGCTGTGTCTCCAGGACGGGATCCTGCGCAAAGAAGGCGAGCAGTACGTCAAGAACTTCAGGTTGCGTCCGGGACGCGGCGATTTTCAGACTGTCCGCAAGGACGAGATTACCACGGTCATCGCTAACGAAGTCGAGCCGCTCTCGCTATTGACGAACATCATCCGCAATGTGGCCCACACACCTCGCACGGTGCTGTCGAGCAAGATTCGCGCGATCTTCCTCCAGGAGGACCTCGAGATCTTCGAGCGGGACTATGCGGAGTATGCGCGGCCGGAAGAGAGCAAGCCGCCGGAGGTGGGCCGCCCGTATATGTTGAAGCCCCCGCGCTTCAAGGCAGGTGTACTCCTGGTGCACGGCTACCTCGCCGCGCCGCTCGAAGTGCGTGCCCTGGCGGAGTTCCTGGCGGGCCGCGGCTACGCGGTCTATGCGGCCAGCACGAAGGGACATGGCACCTCCCCCGAAGATCTCGCCCGCGCATCGTGGGAGGAATGGTATGAGTCGTTGAATCGCGGCTATGCCATCATCAAGAGTCTGACCGACGACATCGTTCTCGGCGGCTTCTCGACCGGCGGCACGCTGGCCCTCCTGGCCGCGGGCCGCAAGAAGGACAAGATCCGCGCGGTGTTCTCCGTCAACGCGCCGCTGCAACTGCGCAACTACATGGCGCGCTTCGCGTCGTCCATCGTCTCGATGAACAGTTTGCTGGGCCGCCTGAAGTATGGCGGCTGGGATTTCGTGGAGAACAACCCCGAAAACAAGCACATCAATTACACGCGAAACCCCGTTACCGGCGTGAAGGAACTCGGCGAGGCCATGCGCGCAATGGAAGGTGTGTTGCGCGACATCTGCGTCCCCGCACTGTTGGTGCAGGCCCACCGCGATCCCATCGTGGACCCCGTCAGCGGCAGCGGCATCTACGAACAGATCGGCGCGAACGACAAGGAATTGACCTACCTGGATTTCAACCGGCACGGTATCATCAACGGCCCCGGGTCCGAACAGGTTTTTGACCGTATCGACCGCTTTCTCGTTCATGCCCTCGCGCATCGCGTTGCGGAGGAGGTGCCGCGAGCGTAAGAATGGAGGGGCAGTCCAGTGCAATCGCGGGTTTCAGGCTGAAATCCATTGGCTAAAGAACGGGGGCAAGCAATGATGAGAAGCGCCATGCGTTCATGGTTTGGTTTGTTTTGCGGAATCGCATGTTGCGGACTCGCCGGTGCGCAAACGCCGGGGCAGTCGCTGTCGCTCTGGTACCGGCAGCCCGCGGCGGCGTGGGAGCAGGCCTTGCCGGTGGGCAATGGCCGGCTTGGCGGCATGGTGTTCGGCGGGACGGCTTCCGAACGCATCCAACTGAATGAAGAAACAATCTGGGAAGGCATTCCCGAAGATCGCACGAATCCCGACGCATTGAAGGCCTTGCCGGAAGTACGCCGCCTTTTGTTCGAGGGCAAGAACGAAGAGGCCACGAAGCTAGCCGAACAGACCATGCTGGGGCGCCCCGAGCGAATCAAATCGTATCAGTCGCTCGGCGATCTTCATCTCGAATTTGCTGGCACGGATGCGTTCACCGAATACCGGCGCTCGGTCGATCTCGATACGGGCATTGCCGCGGTCGACTACACTGCGGGCGGCGTGCGGTTCCATCGCGAAGTCTTCGTGTCCGCGCCGGACCAGGTCCTCGTGGTGCGGCTCAGTGCGGACAAACCCGGCGCGATCTCGTTTCGCGTCACGATGACGCGTCCGCAGGATGCGGCGTGTTTGAGCGAAGGCGACGCCACGCTGATCCTGCGCGGACAAATCAGCGCGGTGAAGGATGCGCAAGGCAACCCCGCAGGTATGCGGTTCGAGTCTCACCTGACGGCACTGCCCGAAGGCGGACGGATTACGAACGCGGACGGGGCACTTTCCATCGAGGGCGCGGACGCCGTGACCTTGTTGCTGGTTGCGGCCTCGAACTACGGGGGCGGGGATGCGGAGGCAAAATGCCGCGCGTATATGAGCCATGCTTCCGGAAAGCCGTTTGATGCCCTACGTGCTGCGCACATTCAGGATCACCAGGCGCTGTTCCGCCGCGTGTCGCTGCGGCTGGGAGAGGACCTCTTCCCCGACTTGCCCACAGATGAACGCCTCGCCAAGACCGCTGAAGGCGCGAATGACCCGCAGCTCGTCGCGCTGTACTTCCAATACGGGCGCTACCTGCTCATGGGCTGCTCGCGGCCCGGCGATTTGCCCGCCAACCTGCAAGGCCTGTGGAACGAGCACATGGACGCGCCGTGGAACAGCGATTACCACACGAACATCAACCTTCAGATGAACTACTGGCCCGCCGAGGTCGCAAATCTCTCCGAGTGCCACCTGCCGCTCTTCGACTACATGAACTCGCTCGTGCCGTCGGGCGAACGAACCGCCCAGGCGCATTACGGGTGCCGGGGCTGGGTCGTCCACCACATCAGCGATCTCTTCGGATTCACCGCGTCAGGCGACGGGGTCTGGGGCATCTGGCCCATGGGCGCGGCGTGGCTCGCGCAGCACCCGTACGAACACTACCTCTTCACGCGCGACACGGACTTCCTGCGCGAGCGCGGGTATCCGCTCATGAAAGGCGCGGCGTTGTTTATGCTCGACTTCCTCGTGGAAGACCCGAAGGGCCGGCTCGTCACGAATCCATCGCACTCCCCGGAGAACCGCTTCCGGAAAGCCGACGGCACGGAGTCCATGTTCACCTACGGCGCGACCATGGACCTCATGATCATCCACGACCTCTTCACGAACTGCATCGAAGCGAGCGAGATTCTGGGGATCGATGAGGAATTCCGTGCGCAATTGCGCGATGCCTTGGGTAAGCTCGCGCCGCTCCAAATCAGTCCGAAAACCGGGCGCCTTCAGGAGTGGATCGAGGACTACGATGAGCCTGAGCCGGGACACCGCCACATGTCGCACATGTTCGGACTGCATCCCGGACGCCAGATTACGCTTCGCGGCACGCCGGAACTGGCGGAGGCGGCACGCGCGTCGCTCGAATACCGTTTGGCTAACGGCGGCGGCCACACGGGGTGGAGCCGCGCGTGGATCATCAGCTTCTGGGCGCGCTTCGAGAACGCGGTCGAGGCGCAGCGCAACGTCCAGGCCCTGCTCGCGCATGCGACCCTGCCGAATCTCTTCGACACCCACCCGCCCTTCCAGATCGACGGCAATTTCGGCGGCACAGCAGGAATCGCGGAAATGCTGCTCCAGAGTCACGCGGGCGAGATCAACTTGCTGCCCGCTCTGCCGATCGAATGGAGCGAGGGCGAGGCGAACGGCCTGCGCGCGCGTGGCGGGTACGAAGTGAGCATGGAGTGGAAGACGCGCGACCTCGAAACCGCGGTCATCCGCACCGGCCCAGGCGGACCCTGCCGCGTGCGTTGCCTGACGCCGCTGCGCGTCGAACGCTACACCGGGGCGGAAACCGTGAACACGAGTCCGGAACAATGGACCGCATTCGAGGCGCAAGCGAAGCAAGGCGCCTTCGCTGAAGTCCCCAGCGAGTCACCGGAGCCAAAGGTCACCACCTTCAAAGCCCAACCCAATACAACCTACATCCTGCGCCGCGTCCTCCAGCCGGAGGATTACATCAACGATACCGCCGAAAGACGTGGCGAATGAACCGGGGTTCGAGAAAGGGTACGAAGAAAGGGGTACGGGCGTCTCGCCCGTAATCTTACTCCAACGCAGAGGCGCAAGAGGTGGCATGGGCATCCTTGCCCATGGTCTTCGGCTCATAGGAACGAAGAGGCGCGGGGTTCGCAGAGGAACGCAGAGACTGACGAACGCGGCGTTCCGGTACTGCCTCGCTCGTCACGCCCGGGGCGTGACAGCACACGGCGACGTTCACGAAATCGCCTTGACGGTTACACATGGCCTTCACTTCACGCCCGCTCTTCCCCTCCATGTCCCGGAGGGACACCTGAAGGTAGCCCATCGGGGCACAGCCACAGCCAAACCAAGGAGTTTATCCACCGATTTCACCGATTTCACCGACTCACGAAAGAGATGGAAGAGGGGCGCGGGCGCTTCGCCCGTAACTGGAATACGCTTCAACGCAGAGGCGCGAAGTCCGCAGAGAAACGCTGAGAATTGAGAGAACGGTATTCCGGTACTGCCTCGCTCGTCACGCCCGGGGCGTGACAGCACACGGCGACGCTCACGAAATCGCCTTGACGGTTACACATGGCCTTCACTTCACGCCCGCTCTTCCCCTCAATGTCCCGGAGGGACACCTGAAAGTAGCCCAGGAATTCATTCCTGGGTCCTGGCGGAGTATAGTGAATGAGTCCCGTAGGGACGACAGAAATCCACCCATACCGGCAGGGGTTGAAGCAAAGACATGAACGCCACAACCGAAAGTGACCAAGAGACACTGGTATTCAAACACGAACTCGGGCTGCGTGTGGCGTCCGCGATAGCGGCCACGATCGCAGTGCTCGTGGCGCTGAGTATGACGGGGTACTTTCTGATCACGGGTCATGCTAGCCCTGAGTTCATGATTCTGCTTGCCATACCGTGGTCTCTTTCACCCGTATTCATCTACATAGCCCTCCGGCTCCAGGCGAAGATTGTCGTGGATGACACGGCGATCCGCTCTGTCGGTGTTTGCCGTTCGATCTCCATTCCCTTTGCCGATGTGACCGAGGCCGAATTAGACCGGCCGCACCTCTTCATACGCTCGAAGAGACACGCCATCCGCGCGGATCACATGATCGCCGGGCTCCAAGAATTAAAGGATGCAGTAGAACGCCGCTTGGACGAAGCGAGTTGGGAAATATCAGACGAGGACGTGGCGGAAGAAAGGGATCCCAACCGGTACGGGTATGCCAAGCAATACGTCTGGGCTGTTCGCTTCGAAGTCGCCTTGCTCGTATTCGTGACAGTTCTGCTCCCCTGGACGAAGCCATCCGAGCCCAATGCGCTCTACACCTCCATTCTCCTGATCGTTCTTGCGTGCACGGCAGGTGCCTTGTACTGGCTGCACCGGACGCGAACCACGGTGGAACTTACGGACAACTTCCTGTGTTGGCAGCGGGGCCGACGCGTGCTGACGATTCCCTACGAGGAGATCCAGCAGGCCACCGTAAAGAAGGCCCGCCCGTTCAAACTGTGCCTGGAGCTAGTATGGAAGGATAAGCGCCTGCGCATTCCCGCCGTACTGACCCCCTTCGACCGGCTCGTTGTCCAGTTGTCGCAGAAGATACCGGTCTCGTGGGTGGGAGGCGAGCATCTGCAGTTTCCCATATCCGTACGAATGACCTCCTGGCTGGAGCAGAGCACGTTCGGTTTAATGGCGGGGTTCTTCTTGTTGGGCTGCTTCATGATGATGAAGGACAGCCACAGCCCTTTGGCAATGACAATCATCCTATCGGGCGCCAGCGCTTTGACGGGGCTATTCTCCATTCTCCTCGCAACAATCTTGCAGCCCGTCGAGGATTGGCCGCGAAGGATCCAAGTCCGGCGCACACGAATCATCTTTGGCAAAAGACGCTTCGTGATCGTCAAACTGTGGAAGACGGAGACATTCCGGGCGCGCGACGTGACCAACGTGCGCCTGCGCTTTGGCGATGGTCCACTCGGCGCACATGTACTCGAGATCAGCCTCGGCGAAAGGTGCATCGTTCTATATGAGATCTACGTGGACGCCCTCCTCGTGCCGCTCTACAAAGCGCTCTGCCAAGCCTACTGGCCCGAGGGCTATGTCGAGCCCGGCACGCGGCCGCGCCAGCGCCGCGTGGTGAAGCGGCGATAGGGACGCATACAGGTGCTTGTGTGAAGAAAGCACCGAGACTCAGTTTGTCCTGGCGGGTGTCCTGTCCGGCCCGCGGAGTAAAGAGAGTCCCCGGGAGTGCGCCGGGCAATGCGAGCCCAACCGAGGGCGGCCCAGGCTCAATCGCGCGCCGCAGTTTGGAGTTTTGGGCCGTGGCGCCTATAATGCATGTCCTGTCCAGGTGGCCGATCCAATTTCTATCCAGTGGAGCGATCTCATGAAAAGCAAAGGTGGAAATGGCGCGAAGAGCGCCGCAAAAGACAAATCCCTGCATCGGGTCTATTCATCCCAAATCACGGAGACGGTCGAACGCGCTCCCTCGCGCGCGATGCTGCACGCGGTGGGATTCACGGAGAAGGACTTCAAGAAGTCCCAGGTCGGTATCGCGTCGACGTGGAGCATGGTTACGCCCTGCAACATGCACATCAACGTGCTCGCCAACATGGCCGCCGAGGGCGTGAACAAGGCCGGCGGCAAGGCCGTCGAGTTTGGCACCATCACCATCTCCGATGGCATTTCGATGGGCACGGAAGGCATGAAGTACTCGCTCGTGTCGCGCGAGGTCATCGCCGACTCGATCGAAACGGTTGCTGGCTGCGAGTGGTTTGACGGTCTGGTTGCAATCGGTGGCTGCGACAAGAACATGCCGGGCTGCCTCATGGCGATGGCGCGCCTGAACCGGCCCGCGGTCTTCGTGTACGGCGGCACCATCATGCCGGGCAAGCATCGCGGCAAGGATGTCGATATCGTGTCGGTGTTCGAGGCGGTGGGCGCGCACGCGCGCGGCGACATCGGCGATAAGGAACTCGCGCAGATCGAGGCGTGCTCGATCCCGGGACCGGGCTCGTGCGGCGGCATGTATACGGCCAACACGATGGCTTCGGCTATTGAGGCGCTGGGTATGAGCCTTCCCAACAGTTCTGCTCAAGCCGCAATATCCGAGGACAAGGCGCGCGACTGCCGCGATGCGGGCGCCGCCGTGCTGAACCTCATCAAACTGGGTATTCGCCCCAGCGATATCATGACGCGCAAGGCGTTTGAGAACGCCATCGTCGTCGTGAATGCGCTGGGCGGTTCGACGAACGCCGTCCTGCATCTCCTCGCCATTGCGCACACGATGGGCGTCAAGCTCAGCCTTGACGATTTCACGCGCATCGGCAAGAAGTCGCCCGTGCTTGCCGACCTCAAGCCCAGCGGTAAACACGTCATGGCGGACCTCGTGGCGATCGGCGGATTGACGCCGCTGATGAAGACCCTGCTCGACGCGGGCCTGCTCCACGGCGATGTGCTGACGGTGACCGGAAAGACGCTCAAGGAAAATCTCAAGGGTGTGAAGCCGTATCCCGCGGGTCAGACGGTCGTACGCCCGCTCTCCGATCCGATCAAGCAGGACGGCCACCTCGTCATCCTCTACGGCAATCTCGCCCCCAAGGGCGCTGTCGCGAAGATCTCCGGCAAGGAAGGCCTCACGTTTACGGGCAAGGCACGCGTGTTCGGGTCGGAGGAGGACGCGCTCAAGCGCATCCTCGACGGCACGGTGAAGAAAGGCGACGTGATCGTCATCCGCTATGAAGGACCCAAAGGCGGCCCCGGCATGCGCGAGATGCTCGCGCCCACGTCGGCCGTGATGGGCAAGGGCCTCGGCAAGGATGTCGCGCTGATCACGGACGGACGCTTCTCCGGCGGCAGCCACGGGTTCGTCGTCGGCCATATCACGCCGGAAGCGCAGGACGGCGGGCCACTGGCCATCGTGCAGAACGGCGACCCCATCACCATCGACGCGAAGAAGCGCCAGATTAACCTCGGCGTGCCCGCGGCGGAAATCAAGAAGCGCCTCGCCAAGTGGAAAGCGCCCAAGCCGCGCTACACGCGTGGCGTCCTCGCCAAGTACGCGTCCCAGGTGAACTCCGCGTCCGAAGGCGCTGTCACCGACGCGAATCTGAAACTCCCCTGACGCGGACCAATACGCAATCGACGCCGCGGGGTCTCTCGCAGACCCCGCGGCGTTCGTCCTCAAACGGGACAAGCGGCTTGTGCGCGGTTGATGCGCGGTATTCACCTCCCGCCCACCTATTGTGGATTCCACCTGCAAGTAGTACTATTATTGCCATGGGTTCTCGTAAACCTGGCAGCAAACTCGCTCGTGGAGGACGCGCCTCATGTTCGCAACAGCGCAAGCAGGCCAAGTGTACGTGACACTCACCACACGGCCGCCCGGTCCGTTACTAAACCGTATCGCGTGTGGCGTTGCGTGTGGGATTCTACTCTGCTGCCGGGTGAAAGGACGCCATATGAAGCATGTATGCGTGTTCGTGGCGGCAATGCTTTTCGTGGCCGCCGCCGATGCAACCACTTGGGCCGATTCCGAGATGACCGATCCCTTGACGGGTAAGAAGGTCCCTTCCAAGGAAATCATGAGTTATGGCGGCTATATCTACAACTGGCCATCGAAGTACGACCTCGTGTTCTGGCCGCTGACAGATGAGAACTGGATCTGCTTGAATCCCGAGAACGGCTACGCGGCGTTCAATGACGATTTCGAGGAATTGTCCAAACAAGAGAAGGAGACTCTGAAGTCGTGGCTTGTAGCCAACTACAATCCGTCGGAAGCGCCGAAATCGTACGAGCAGAAGCTCGATTGGTTGGAAAGAGTCTATCGCCAGCGCAAGAAGGATGACGCATTCTGGTGCACCTTCTATCGTCTGATGGCGTATACCCACCGCGAGCACCGTGAAAAGAGCTTGGTGTATGTAAAGAAAGCCATTCCCCTCCTTGAGGCACAACTCAAGAAGAACCCCAAAGACATTGACCGGATCGAGGTGCTCTTTTCCCTCGGCGAGTACTACCGCAGAACAGGCGAGACCGCGAA
>JADLCA010000779.1 GCA_020847495.1 Candidatus Hydrogenedentota bacterium
AACGGGAAGGGTCAGTGAATCAGAGTTGGAGCCGCCTCAGGAGATGCAGGGTGGAGCGGACACCTGAGCCGGGCAGGGGGGCAGAACCCGCTTGCCCGTTCCAATGAGGCTGGTCATCGCTCGCCACTTCGGGTCCGAAGAAAGCGGAGCACGCCATTTCCGAGCGCACGAGCACGTTGCGTCCGGCGTTCCCGAAGGACACGCAGCTCAGAAAGGCGTCCTCACACCAAGATGCCGCACACAGGTCGCTGGCGCCGGATTCCTGAACGGGAGGTTTCGGAGACGAAGATGGAAGCAGCGCGAGCAGCGTCAGCATGATCGCCAACGCGGTCAATACGCGGACCTGGTATGTCCCGAACTTCACAGACGTGCTCCCAATACGATCAATCATGCATCCACTTATTATGCCATACCTGCGCGCCGGAATACACGGGCTGGGCGGCAAGCCGCCACGCGCCAAAGAACGTCTATTTGGCGCGACGCCGTGCTGCCGCGGCCTGTTTGCGGCAGTCCATGGCCACTGCGCTGTTGGGGTAGAAGGCGCCGAGGCGTTTGTAGGCTTTGACGGCCCGATCGAATTGGCGCTCGTTTGCCAGTGCTTCCGCGTGGCCACGATAGGTATTGACAGCCTCTTCGTAGAGGATTCGTTCGGGATGTTCGAAGAGACGCTCTTGCTCGGCGAGGACACGTTCAGCCCAGTGCTCGGCACTCTCGAAATCCCCCGCACCGCACGCAACCCGGCACATCAGGGTCCTGGCGCGATAGACGTCCGGCGTGAGTTCTTCTCGATTTGCCAATGCTTCCACCACCGGCCGGATGAGTTTCCAGTATCCCTGGGCTATTTCCCCCACGCGAGGCGGCTTCATCTCCGGTTCGAGCATACGCAGATATCCGTAGCGGTCCCGCCAGTCCGCAGTTTCATCTGCGATCAACGCGCACAACGCATCTACTCCCTCGCGCTTGATCGAAGTCCCCTCGAAAGCGAAAAAGACCGGCGGCATCTTCTTGACGAAGGGGATAGTCCGGGCGATTCGCTGCTCTGCTGACGTGGCCTCGCGGATGCGCACATGGCCCGGCGCCACCGGGTCGCCGAGGTAGGCTCGCACCCACTCACTCGCCACATCGCGACGTTCCCGCCAGTGGTAGATGGGGAGTTCCAGCATGTTGCGGGTTGCCTTAAGGGTGGGGTACAGCGTCGCCATGCGATTGCTCGCCTCCGCACCTTCCGGGAGGTTCGCGGTGAAATACGGGTTGGCCAGGTAATACAGCGCGATTACCGCGATGAACTGGTTGGAGCTACGCGAGTGCTTGTCCAATTGGCTCAGAAAATCCTGGTACTCCGTATTGGTCTTCTTCACGGAAGCCCAATGCAACGTCCTCAGAAAGGCGTCGGTCTCGTACGTGTCCGCATCGAGGGACCGGTCAAAGAACTCCTGCCGCATCCGGTCGTTCATGAGGTAATTCACGTCGAACTCCAGAAGCTGCAGATTCCCGAGCGCCACATCCGCCCAGAAAGGTTTGTCGGTGGGTACTTCCCGGATGACCGCAAGCAGTTCGCTTGCCGCCCGCATGGGTTTCCCTGCAAGGATAGTCCGCAACGCCTCGTGACGTTGCGCTCTGAGGGACTCCTCAGACTGCGCACGCGCCAGTGGAACGGGGACTGATAGCGCGTAGAACGCGCATGTGACGAGCAATCTGCTGTTCATTTCGCTCCCTTCACTGGTCCATCTTGGATTGCCTGGCTTCTGTTCTCCGGACAAGGCGTAATCAGGTTGTCCCTGACGCAGGACAGTGTCGTAGAATCACCTACTGAAGAGCAAGCGGGTGGGCCGCACAATTGGTCACGTTCAGCGTGGCGCGAACCAGACAAGCTTCTCGAGAGTACCGAGTTCTTGGATACTGTCAGGGCTCGGCGAAAAGTCCCGATAGGGACGGTCGATAATAGCCCAGCGATTCATCGCTGGGTCCTGGTGGACCCTACCGCCCCTGCCCCCAGCCCCGGTAGGGGCGAAAGAGGTCCTTTCAGGTCCCGTTCCACGTATATGTCACGCCATGCTTCTCAAGCAATACCGCTAGCCTTTCCTTGAACGCCGTCTTGCGAGGATGTTCACCTTTTCTGTCGTCCCTGACGGGACTTGTCTTGTGGGTTCTCGTTACTACCCAGCGATGAATCGCTGGGCTATTGTCTTTCGCCCTTACGGGCTGAAATCACCTGAGACGAAAAATGGGGCGAATACGTGCGTTTCCCGTTCACTTGGCGCGGTTGTGCTGCCGGTGAACTTGGTTTTCTCAAGTAGTATATTGAGGTACGTCAATTCTTCGGAGCCGTGCAATGGGCATGTCGAGATAGATGATTGACGCAAGACGAGTCGCTTCCCAGGTGGTGACGGCGTGTTGTACACTTCATCTTCATACGTTAGTATAGGAGGAGTCTCCTGACCAAATTCAAGGGATCATGTTGGATTGGAAGCACGCTGAGGAGGAGCGGAATGCCCCGAAGCGAATGTCACGACGCAGTCTCCCGATTGCCGCGGACGTTTCGGCGTACGAATCGTTCTCGGATGCAGAGGTACTTGGGCATCGTGGCCTGTTTGTGCCCCGCGGCTGTTTTGACCTACTGTGCTGCCGACTCACCCGTTCCCGTTCTGCTGATTGTGGCCTCGTTTTTCTGGCTGCTCTCCGGATTGACGTTACGCAATCTACTCTTATCGCCGTTGAGCTTGTCGGTGGACGCAGATGGTCTATCGTGCAAGAGGCTCTACAACGAAGTCCGCATCCCGTTTGATGATGCCGTGGAACTCAAGGTCTCGGAACGCCGCGGTAAGACCGTGATGCGGCTACGGTCGCGGACGCGCAGCATCGTATGCGACAACAACTACGAGAACTGGACGGACCTCTTGCGGCTCGTGAAGAATCACGTACCGGAGGACATCCTCGATAATCCCATTTCACGGGAGTTTCGTTACCCAGGATCATTCAGGTTTCTGTTCGCCGCGAGTGTTCTCCTCTTTGCAGGTGCGGTTGTCGGTGCAAGCGTGTCCGGCCTCTTAGACGACCACAGCCACGATTTCAAGTCGGAGGTCCTCTTTCCAGTGCTGGGCTTCGGTGCGTTCACACTGGGCTCGCTGTATGCATTCCTTGAAGTCAGCGAGAAGGTCTATTTCGGGCGAGATAGAATAGTCTCGGACAGTTGGCGTGGTCGAAGAGAGGTCGTTTTCGGTGATCAAATGACAGTCGAAAGGGTCCGGCCCTGGCACGGTGACGAACGTTTAGTTGTGTCGAGCGGCAAAGAGCGAATCAGCATCTCTCACCAATTGGTCGGTTACGAGGATCTGATTCATGACCTCAATGAGATCGTATCTGTGAAGTGGAGACGGGAAGAGGCCGTGAGCTTTCCGCTTGAGGTCCGTCTCAATCTATGGTGGATTCCCCCGGCCTTCTATTGCTCTTTTGGCGGTGCACTTGCCGTCTACTTCATCTACCAGGGTGTGGAGATGCTGCGGAGTGGAGAGGGGGGATCCGGGGTCCAATCCCTCATCGGAGGCAGTTTTGGTGCGTTCATGCTTTGGCTCGGCCTTCGGCACTTGTTGACGTGTCCAAAGAGTGCGGCCTTCGATGAGTACGGGTTCACCGTCCGCCTCGCCTTCGCCACGAGGCACTATAGTCCCGAGCAAGTCGAGAGCATTGTGTATCGGGAGGAAAGGAGGAAGGGTAACGTATTTGGGCGTATCGTGATTCGCGTCGACGGCAGGGAGTACGTCCTGGCCGACCCGGGTGTCAACGTGCCGCTCGTGCCAGTCTATAAGCTGACATGCAACGCTTATTGGCCTGAGGGCTATCGAGAGCCGGAACCTCTCATCACGAACCGCGGTGAAACTGGGGAATAGTCCCTCTCCTAAAGGTGCCAGTTCTCGCACTCATACGGACAGAGATCTCTTCGCACGGGTCCTGGAAGTGCGCACCTTCAAGGTGATTATCCCTCACGCTGCGGGATTGCGTAGAATGATGAGTCAAAGCGCAGGTTAAGATCGCATCCAGTGTCCACACCCTGTAAGTGCAAATCGAATCGAGGGGGATCCGAGATGAGACATCCGTTGTTCTTCGCGATCGCGTGCGTCTTGTGCGCGGCCGCGTATTCAGACTGGAACGTGAGGGAGGCCGGCGCGAAGGGCGATGGGACAATCGATGACACGGCCGCGTTCCAGCGCGCCATGGATGATGCGGGAACGGCGGGCGGCGGCGTTGTGCATGTGCCCGCGGGCCCATATCGCATCGCCGGTTCGCTGACGATCCCGCGCGCGGTCACGCTCAAAGGAGTGTTCCACGCGCCGCCCACGGATCGCGGCGGCCAGCCGCTGCAACTCGATGGAACGGTATTGCAGGCATTCGCGGGTCGCGGCAACGCCGAAGGGGAACCCTTCATCCGGTTGGGGGGAGAGATGTCCACGTTGTCCGGCGTCATCATTCACTATCCGGAATGGCGGCGTGAAGACGTGCCACCGATTCCCTATCCACCCGCAATCGGCGCGACGGGCGTCAACGATGTGGCCATCCTGGATTGCCTCATCGTCAACGCGTACGAGGGCATTCACTTCGACCGGACGGCGCGGTTCATCGTGCGCAATGTGTTCGGCTATCCGAGCTATCGCGGACTCTACGTGGATGCCTGCTACGATATCGGGCGCGTCGAAAACTGCCACTTCTGGCCGTTCGGCGTGGCGTACAGTCCCAACGATCCCTACTGCCTTTGGGTGAACACGCAAGGGGTCGCCTTCGAGTTCGCGCGGTCGGATTGGCAGTACGTCACCAATACCTTCTGCTTCGGCTACGGCGTCGGCTACAAATTCTCGAAGACAAAAAGCGGGTCGTGCAACGGGAACTTCCTCGGGATCGGTGCGGACTCGTGCCGCCGCGCGGTGCTGGTGGAGGAATGCCAAGAGCCCGGGCTTCTCATCACGAACGGCGAGTTCGTGGGCCGCTGGGAGAGCGAGGACTCGGTGTGCATCGAGATTGCGCCGGAGTCCAGCAACGGCAAGGTGAGCCTCACCAATTGCTCCTTCTGGGGACCCAATGATCGGTGCGTATGGCTGCGGACGCCGGACACGCAATTCACCGCGAATGCGTGCCACTTCGTTCACTTCGACAAGAATGGCACGGGTGCTCCGGCGATTCAGTTGGATGCGGGCAAAGCGATCATTCAAGGAAATACCTTCGGGCCGGGCGACACGCACGTGCTCATTGGCGAGGCGGTGAAGTCCGCCATCGTGATGGGCAACCAGGCGAGCGGCGGGCTTGCCGTCGAAAACAAGGCCGGGGACAAGACGCAGCTCCTGGCCAATGAAGAGAGCCCCATTCCATGGTCGCGCAAGAGCCTTTCTCATTACACGGTGCACGTGGGCGCGGATGGGGACAGGCCGTACGTGCGCCATTGGCACGGCCCCGAGTCCGCCGCGGAATGGCCGGATGGGAAAGGCGCGAAACGGTGGTCCCAGGCGGAATCGCAGTTGCGATTGCCGGTCCGGCCGGGCAAGCAGTACACGATTGCCCTGGACCTGAACTTGCCGCAAGGCGCACTCGGCCCCGGTGCGGGCCTTTATCACGGCGACGAACTGCTCGTGCCATTCACGGGCGAGGCACGGTTTGTGACGGTCGAAACGGAACTTCCTCGCGTCAGGGAAGACCACATCGTGCTCACTGTGAAGGTCCCCGGCTGGGTTCCCGCCGAACTGTCCAAGGACTCCGGCGATAAACGGACACTGGGTGTTGCACTGCGCGCGGTGAGTATGAAGACCGCATGGGCGTCCCGCGCCGCCTTCAATGCGAACACGGGGGCGTGGGAGGAAGACGAGTAACGCAGGGACCCTTGTGAGGCCCGGGGTGCTAGACTATCCGGTGTACGTCACCGGTCCCTTGAACATGGAGTGCCAAATAACCATGAACCCTATCACGCGTTTCTTGGCGGCGGCGATTGCGGTTGTGCCGCTGGCCTCGGCGGACACGGAGTTCCGTGTGCTTTCGTACAACATCCACCATGCGGAAGGGACCGATGGCAAGCTCGACCTGGACCGTATCGCGGCGGTGATCTTGGCTGAGCGGCCGGATGTGGTGTGTCTGCAAGAGGTGGACCGCGGTTGCGCGCGGACCCAAGGCATTGACATGCCCGCCGAGTTCGCCAAGCGCCTCAACATGAAGGTCACCTTTGGGCCGAACCTCAAGCACGATGGCGGCGACTATGGGAACGCCACCTTCTCACGATTCCCCATCGTCGAATCTGAGAACTTCCCATTGCCTGACCCCGAAAATGGCGAGCCCCGCGGCTGCTTGCGGGTGACGCTCGAAATCGGCGGACATCAGGTAGACATTCTCAATACGCACTTCGATCTCACCCCGGCCGCGCGCCGGGAACAAGCGGCGCGGGTAGTCGAACTGCTCCGTGAGGTGCCTGCCGTGCTCGCGGGCGACTTGAACGAGGCACCCGGCGCGCCGGGTGTGTCGCAGCTCATGGCGCCATTGCGCGACACTTTTGGTGCGGGCAAGCCTGACCCGGAGACGGAGAAGATGGCCGCAACCCGCATCGACTATGTATTGGCATCGGGCGCGCTGAATGTCTTATCATCACGATTCGTCGTCACTCCCGCGGCGCAGGCGGCTTCGGACCACCTGCCCTACTGGGCGCTTCTCTCCGTGGGGCCCGCGCCCGAGACGGCAAAGGACCGCGGCGTGCGTGACAATGTGGACAGGCGAATCGACGGGGCAATACTTCCAGGGGAACGCTGATGGCCAAGATGAAGTTGAAGGTGGGGGTGATTGGGGTCGGTGCAATCGCGGACGAGTGTCACCTGCCGAACTGGCACGAACTCGAGGCCGAGGGACGCGTCGAACTGATCGGGGTCTGCGATATCCGCAAAGATCGCGCGGAAGAAATGGCCGCGAAGTATGGCGCACGCTCCGTCTATTTCGACTATCAGAAGATGCTGCGCGACGGCCAGTACGACATCATCGATGTGTGCACACAGAACCGCTTCCACGCGCCCATCACCGTGGCCGCGCTGAAGGCCGGCGCGCACGTCCTCGTGGAGAAGCCGATGGCCATGAACTCCGCGGAGTGCCGTGCGATGATCAAGGCCGCCAGCGCATCCAAGCGACGCCTCATGGTTGCCCAGCACATGCGCTTCGAAGGGCCGAACGAGAAGCTTAAGGAAGTCATTCAGAGCGGGCGTCTCGGACAGGTCTACTCCGCAAACGCCACCTACCTCCGCCGTCGCGGCATTCCGGGTTGGGGCAAGTTCCACCTGCGGCGCGAGTCGTTGGGCGGACCCCTTATCGATATCGGCGTCCACGTGATGGACCTCGCCGTCTGGCTCATGGGGTGCCCGAAGCCGATCGCCGCGTCCGGAAAGGTCTACCGCAAATTTGGCGACCGCGACGACCTGTGCAATGGCGACTGGGGCGAGCCCTATCCCCCCAGCGAGTTTGATGTGGAAGACTACGCGTCCGCCTACGTCCGCTTCGAGAAGGACATCACCATGACCGTCGAAGTCTCCTGGGCCGCCAACATCGCGGAAGAGCGCTCGGGCATCACCCTCCGCGGCGACCAGGCCGGCCTCTCGACCAACCCGCTCGGCCTCTACGGCTACGATGGCCGCTCGCTCACCTCGACCCGTTTCGATTGGCTTCCCAATCAGGAAGGCCACCGCATGGAGATCCGCCACTTCACCGAATGCGTCGAAGGCAAACTCCCCGTGCGCGTGCAGCCCGCCGAATCCCTGCGTATCCAACAGATCATCGACGCCATCTACGAGTCCTCCCGCCGCAACAGGGAGGTTCCCATCAAAGCGGTGTGAACCTGTCGGTAAGAGACCAGGACAGCCCACTTCTGTGTAGAGTCAAACGTGGGTTGTCCCCGTTGACCGTTGATTGGAGTACCCCATGTCCAAGCAGACCGATGTTCGTGTTGTGGATGCGTCTTTGTGTTTTCTGCCGGTGTTTACGCGGGTGCCGTTGAAGTTTGGGGCCGAGACGGTGACGTATGTGACGTGTGCTCGGGTGCGGGTCACGGTGGAAGATCGTCTTGGGCGCCGGGCGGAGGGGTGGGGCGAGACGCCGTTGAGCGTGCAGTGGGTGTGGCCGAGCGCGTTGTCGTATGACGAACGGCACGAGATGCTGAAGGCGTTCTGCCGCACGCTTGCGAAGGCGTGGGCTTCATTCGCTGAGCAGGGTCACCCCGTGGAGATCGGCCATGCGTTCATGGAAGGGCCGCTGAAGGATCTCGCGGACGCGGCGAACACGGGACGCACCGAGCCCATGCCGTGGCTGGCGGCGCTGGTGTGTTGTTCGGCGTTCGATATTGCTGTTCATGATGCGTACGGTGTGCTGCACGGCGTGGAAACGTACCGCACGTACAATGCGCAGTATATGAACCGCGACTTGTCCGCGTATCTCACCCCCGCTGACGGCGCAGATGTCTCCTTTGCGGGACGTTATCCCGAGGACTACTTCGTGAAGCCGCGTCCAGATACGCTTCCCGCATGGCATCTAGTTGGGGGTCTGGACCCGCTCGACGCGTGCGAACTCACGGGGTCCGAACCTGATGATGGTTATCCTGTTCTCCTGCGCGACTGGATTCAGCGCGATGGCTTGAATTGTCTCAAGGTGAAGTTGCGGGGCAACGACGCGGCGTGGGATTACACACGGCTGGTGGCGGTGGGGGAGATTGCCATCGAGTGTGGCGCGGACTGGCTCACGACGGATTTTAATTGCACCGTCACCGACCCCGCCTATGTAAATGCCATTCTCGACCGGCTTGTGGTGGAGCATCCGCGCATCTACGGCATGATTCTCTATGTTGAGCAGCCTTTCCCCTACGACCTGGAGAAGCATCGCATCGACGTGCACAGCGTGTCGGCGCGCAAGCCGCTCTTCATGGACGAGAGCGCGCACGACTGGCACCTGGTCAAGCTCGGCCGCTCGCTCGGGTGGACGGGTGTCGCGCTGAAGACGTGCAAGACCCAGACCGGCGCGCTGCTCAGTCTGTGTTGGGCAAAGGCGCATGGCATGACGCTCATGGTTCAAGACCTCACCAATCCCATGCTCGCCCAGGTGCCGCACGTGCTCCTCGCGGCCCACGCGGGCACCATCATGGGCGTCGAGACGAACGCGATGCAGTTCTATCCGGAGGCCTCAAACTCCGAGGCGAAGGTGCATCCCGGGATTTACCGGCGCCGCGACGGATGCTTGGACTTGCGCAGCATTTCTGGACCGGGCTTCGGGTATCGTGTCAACGAGATTCACCGGGAGCTGCCGATGGAGTAGCGCAGGAGTCCCCGCTTGTGTCTTCTCTCACTCGTCCGATTGGACCGATCCGTCGGATCGGACCGATCGGACATCGGCGCCCTTGCCTGTGCTTTTCATGATGAAGCACTGAACCGAGGTAGGCGCGGGGCCATCTCCACAAACCGCAGGCAAGCCTGCTCCGTGAAAGCAGAGGCAAGCCTCCGCACTCCACAGCGGACTCGAAGACTGGTCCCACGAAACCGGGAGATTGAAGAAACCAATCACTACACATACCATAGCCCGAGTCCTGCTGCTTGGGCGCGTGAAACCGGGAGAGGCCATATGTTCACACAGGGACTCAGGGGTCTTCTTTATACGACTTGCACCTGCTTGTACAAGATCTGCCTCGTCGCGCTGGGAGGATTCACCATGGCTTTGGCGGATGAAGCGTACGCGCCTTTGCTTTCACCGGACACCTTGCCGCTCGCGCGGACCGGTGTCTGGCTCACGGGATCGGATAGTCACGACGTGACCGGCGACAACGATGATGGTTTTAACGCGGCCTACTCGTATCTCTACAAAGACGGCGACGAATGGGTGCTCTTCGATGAGGACGGGCCGGGCTGCGTCTACGTCGTGCGCACCATCAAGCACAAAGGCGACCTGCGCATCTACCTCGACGGCGCCGAGACGCCCTCTTACACCATCCCGTTCAAGGATCTCTATTCGGGCAAGCAGTCTCCGTTTGTGCCGCCGTTTGTGGCCGACGAGGATGTCGCACACGGTTCCTCGTGGTCGTACGTCCCCATTCCCTTTGCACGCGGGTGCAAACTCACTACCACGGAAATGGAGAAGCCGCATTTTCTCAACATCTTCGCGCACAAGTTTGCGCCCGGCACGGAAGTTAGGTCGTTCGATCCGGCGAGGGACCTCAGCGACGCGGCAGCCTGGTGGTCGAACCCGGAAGGCCATCCCGTAGTCGGGGAGAAAGTCGATACAGGCACGCTTTCTATAGGACCCGCGGGTAGTGCTGCCCTGCTCAACCTGCAGGGTGCGGGCACTATCATGGGGCTGCGTCTTCGCTTCAAGGATGGCGGCATCCAGCCCGCCGCGGACTTGGTGCTTCGTGCCTATTGGGATGGCCGCGAAGCGCCTCACATCGATTCGCCCGTGGGCACCTTCTTCGCGCTGGGGTGTCCGCGCGCAATCAGGGCCCTAGTCAGTCCCGACCTTCAGCCCTTCGACAACGAGCGGTATGTGGCAGGCACGGTCAGACCTGAGAGCCTCTACGTGGGTCAGGACAAGGACGGCTGGTTGTACTGCACGTTTCCCATGCCCTACTGGAAATCAGCGTATGTGGAACTTTTGAATGTCTCCACAACAGAGGCCTTTGAAGTGGAGTACTCGATCACGCAATCGCACAAGCCTTATCCGGAAAGCGCCTGCTACTTCAATGCGCAGTGGCGCAGCGAGGAACCCTTGCGCGATGGAGAGGACTACTGCGTGCTCGACACCCGCGGCCGTGGCCATTATGTGGGCTGTGTGATGACCTTCAGCAGCGTGCATTTCAGCAGGCCGGACAACAAGATGCTCCACCGCGGCTATCTTGAAGGAGACGCCCGCTACTACACCGATGGCAACCGATCTCCCTTTGTGGCATGCACCGGCACCGAGGAGTATTTCAATTGGGGCTGGTACGACATGAAGCCCATGGACGCCGTATTTACCTACCCCACGCACGGCTATCCGCTGCACCTCCGCTGCCGCGAGGACTACAGCGTCATGTACCGGTTCCACGTGGGCGAGGTCGCGCCGTACTACCGCTCCTTCCGCTTCGACCTCGAGCACGGACCCAATGGGCGCATCCCGGCGCATTACTCGGGCACGGCATTCTTCTATCAGCGCGATGAACTTGCGCTGACGCTCACCGACGAATTGGACATCGCCAACAGCGCATCGGAAAAAGCACACGCGTACAAATGTGAGAACGCCGCAGAAGAAATCACCCTCACGCTGCCGTACGAGGGGAGTTACCAACTGACCCTGCTGGAGGACGCTCCGCGCGACCGCGATCACGCCTTCAAAGACGTGGGACGCGCGTGGAGCGGCTCTTGTACCTTCACGGTTCAAGCGGTGCCGGACAATAAGGGGGTGAAGTTGCGCCGCCGATCTTATTACGGATTCGGCGCGAAGGGTCCTCTGGGCGGGGGCAGACCCGAACCTGTGCTCACGCCGGAGCAGCGCGTTCGTGTGACTGTGGATGGTGAAGATGCCGGTGCGTGGCGCATCCCCGCTGGGCATGCCCGCGACACCTGGCGCGAAACGGAGTTCGAGGTTCCGGCGCGCATCACGCAAGGGAAGGAGCGTCTCACGATTACGCTGACGGCAGAGAATGGCACTGCCTGGGATGAGTATACCTACTGGGTGTACAGCTATCGGTGATGCTTCGACCGAAAGCAGCAGTCAAGCCTGCTCAATGAAAGCGGAGGCAAGCCACCGCACTCCAAATCAGGAGCACAGGCGAAGGCGCCTATGCCACACGCGCTTGCCACGCCTTGAAATGTTCTTCCTCTGTTCCTGTCTTTGGCATATTGACTGGATTCATGAGTTGAGTAGGAAAAGTGGATTGTATATTGACGTGTGGCACAGGCGCCCTCGCCTGCGTCCCATTCTGCCTCACGGCTGCGCTCCAAAACGCTTGTTGAGCCGGTACACATACGCAAGCACTTCCGCGACCGCGCGGTACAAGGCCTCGGGAATCTCGCGTTGCACGTCCAGTTTGGACAGCACCGCGACAAGGTCCGGGTCTTCGTGCAAAGGCACGCTGTTTTCTCGGGCGATCTCGATGATGCGCTCGGCCAAAAGGCGGTCGCCCTTCGCAACCACGCGCGGCGCGCGATCATCCTGTTGGTTGTATCGCAGGGCGACTGCCCTGCGATGGCGCTGGCGCTTATCATCACTCATGCCTGCAAGCTGATCCCTTCAAAACGCCGCATCAAGTTGGCGGTTTCACGGAGCCGATTGCCATCCCACAGGGTCGCATGCACCTGCGCGCCGGCGTAGCCGCAGGACTCAAGCCGTTGCGCAAGTTCCGGCGCCGTGTCATCCACCAGATGCACCACTTCGGCGTCCGTCGCGCGAATCCAGCAATGGCAGATTCCCTGCACCGGCCCCATCGATATCCACAGGTCTCCGAGACGCGTCGTAGACAAATCGAACACAACCGTTGCATTCTCTGTGTCGAACTCGCGGCCCCGCTCCTTTCCTTCTCCAAAGAAGTGGACCTGCGCGTGTGTGATAGCCGAATGCGGGTCGAATGGAAGCTCGAGAAAGAAGTAGGGCAGTTCAAACGCGCGGAGATTCTGAAGCTGGCCCCCGCTCAAACGCTCCAGCGTGCGATCAATCGCGCTCTGAAAATCGCCGTGGCGTCCGCTCTTGCGCAGGTAAGCGGCCAAATGCTCACTGGCGCGCAGCCGGTTCAACTGCACGGCGAGGTCGCCCTTAAGTTCTTCCAGGAACGCTTCCACGTTTCCCGACGCGATCGCCATGGCGAGACGGCTCTCGAGGGACCGGCCCGATTGAGAAACGGCCCGCCGGACGAGCGACTCCAGGTCATCTTCGGTCGCGGCGCCTGCCAGGCGGACAAAGGAGGCCACCGTGGAGATCTCCGCATCGGTAAGCACACCGGCTTCGACCGCCTGGCTCAGCACGCCTGCGACTACCGCAAGATCTTTCCCAACCGTGCCGCGGCTGAAATGCATGGACAAGAGAAGCCGGATCGCCTGTTCCGTGCGGGGCAGCGCTCTAGGCACCAGGTGTACCGCTTCTCGGACAGCATCCAGTTGCGCGAACGATTTCAAGACTTGGGTCAATACCTCCGGGAGTTCCGTTGTACTCTCGGCGGTCATGGGAACCGCGTAGGTGCCGGGCGCGCCTCGGGCATGAACAGAGGAAGTAGTCGCAGGCGTGGGGCCAGCGGGTTCCGCGTGTGTTCTCTGGCCTTGAGACGTTCCAAGCGCCGCGGGCAGTCCTCGCGGTGAACTCGTTCCGGGGGCAGGGAGCAGGTCCAAGGCAGAGCCGCGTGCTGACGCACCTTGCGGAGGCGATGACTCCGCCGCGAATCCTTGCGCAGGCGCCGCAGACGATGAAGGCGCAGAGTCCGTTCCCTGGACGGTGCCCTGCGGTGCAGCTTGCGCACGAGCCTGTTGAGGGGTCAACCGCAATTGAGGACCCTGGTTCGTGTGGACCAGTTCGATGCTCACACGCAGTCCAGCAGAGAGTCCGGAAACGGGTTCGATGGGGATATCCGCTCCTCCGATGCGTAGCAGCAACCCGCGCTCGGAGCTTTGGATGGTGCCTTGGGCGACTTGCCCGGGACGGAGCGCGGCGATCACGCCGGTCTGCGCGATCAACGACACGGTGATGGGGCTGATACCGCCCAGGCCCGCCACGTCAGATGCTCCTGTCTTTGCGCAGGCTCAGGATCAGCCTCACTTCCCCCTTTCCGATGCCGAGTTCCTGCGCGATTTGAGAGACGCTCATCCCCGCGTCGTTGTATTCGTAAACCTGGGTGTGCAGTGGGAACGGCGTCTTGCCGTTGCCCCCAGACCGGCCATTGCCGGCTGTCGACGAGCCAGAGGAGTTTGAATGCGGTGCCTTAGTCTCCTCACTCATGTTGAGGAGAGCACGGAACGCGTCGCGCGCGGCCTCCGCGTCGGCGGGTTCTTCGGGGGGCGCCTCGGGCACCTCGAAGCCGAGCGGGTCAGGCTCATCGCCACCGAAGTCAAGACCGACCCATGTGTCGAGGATGTCGTCATGGTCAGGCAGTTCCTCCGGCACGGCAAACACCGGCTGAGAAGCTCTGACATCGTCGCCTGCGTCCCGCTCAAGCACCCGCAGATGGGCTCCCCGATGCCCGCGCACCGCATCCTGAGCGGCCCGCGAAGCTTCTGACTCCATCTGATTGCGCTTCTCAGCGAGCTTCTGAACACTTGACCGCACCTCCTCGAGTTCATGCACGGTGGCGGCGACGGTTTCCTTGATGAGCTTCACCTTCTTGTCCAGGCTGGCATTGAGTTGGCGCGCGAGCTGTTTCTGCTGGTCGAGGATGTCCCGCATCGTATGCAACAGGATCATCATGTTTGCCAGGTCGTCGCGGGACTGCTGGTAAGTGCGAAAGCGGCCGAAGTGCTCTCTGCGGAAGAAGTACATGAAGAAAAGCACAACTACGGCGAGCAGCGTCAGCGCGCCCGCGGCGAATAGGCTTTCTTGCAGTTGAGCCAGCATGCGTTCTCTAAGGCGTGGGCCGGTACCGGAATGGTACCGCTCCGCCGGACTTTCCCGCGTGCGGATGCGCCCTATTCGCACGCGGTCAAATGGTTATGTCCAGCTTGTGTTTCTCGGTCCCCTCGGGGATGACTTTCAAGTCACCCGCGCTGGCCGGTGGCGTTGGTCCGGCCTCATCGACACTTGACCTTCTGCGCCGCCGCCCCACAAACGGATTCTTCCGGCGGCCATCCTGATCGATCTGTTCGCTCTCGGCCTCAACCGTCTGCTGCACCTGTGTTTCAGCGTTGACGCGCGATTGTTCGACACTGCTGGCAGCCCGCTGCTGGGCGGCCAGAGAAGCCCTGTCGGCGGACTGTTGGATCCGTTCCGCCGCAGTCACTCTTGCAAGCTCGGTCTGCAAGTCGACGGGCTGAGGCATTACTCCCCTCCGTGGACTGTTTTGCGCAACGTCTTCATGGCGGCGCTATGTATCTGGCAGACGCGGGATTCCGAGACTTCAAGAACCGCACCGATTTCCTTGAGCGTCAGTTCCTCGAAGTAATATAAGTTTAACACTTTTTGCTGCTGATCGGGAAGTCGAAGAATGGCTTGGGCGATTCGTTCGTGCCGCTCACGCTCCAGGACGGCGGCATTTGGATTGGAGGCTCGCTCGTCGACCGTGACGTCGAGTTTGCGGGTCTCGGCCGTATCTTCCGAAGGCAAGTAGTCCTGAAGAGAGAGGACTTGCGCGGTCTGAATCTGGGCGACCGTGTCTTCCACCTGATCTTCCGTGGTTCCCAGGATCTGCGCGATTTCATCATTGCTGGGCTCGCGCCCATGCTCGTGCCGGAGCGCATCGCGCGCCCCGGCGACCTTTCGGGCCATGGCCCGTAATGAGCGCGGGGCCCAATCCAGGGAGCGAATCTGGTCCAGGATGGCGCCCCGCACGCGGATGGATGCAGACGTGGTGAACTTGATGTCCTGGGTGTGGTCGTACTTCTCGACGGCATCCATGAGGCCCAGAACCCCCCAGCCGACGAGGTCGTCCATGTCCACGCTTGACGGCACGTGAATGGCCATGCGGCCCGCAATGTACTTGACAATGCGCATGTGGCGCACGATGAGGGCTTCGCGCGCGCGGAGGTCGCCCTTGGTCTTCCAGCGCGACCAGAGGTCCTTCTCTTCCACCGCGTTCAAGGCAGATTCTGGCATTGCATACCGTTAGCGGAGGCTTTCGATTCGCTCACGCGGGCTGACAATCTCCGTGATGCGCAAACCAAATTTCTCATCCACGACGACCACGTCGCCGCGGGCAATCAGCTTGTCGTTCACGAGAAGTTCCACGGGTTCATCGACCAAATGGCCCACTTCGATGATCGAGCCAGGCCCCAGCGAGAGGATTTCACTGATGGGCATCTCGATCCGGCCGAGCCGGGCCGTGGCGACAAGACGGATATCGAGCACCATGTCGAGGTTTCGCGAGTAGGTGTCATTCGTGGCGGCTTCGGGCTTCTTCTTGGCGGCCTTGAGCGGCTCCATTTCAGTTCCCGGCTCACTCTCCTTGAGGATGTCGCTGATCTCGTCTTGGCTCAGTGGATTGTCCACTCCCTTACCTCCTGCCTTTGAAGTGGCCGCGGCCACGTCGCGCTCGGGGATTACTGCCTCGAAACGCCCGGAGAATATGAGCGTTCCTTCTCCGCCTGTTCCGGGCGGGATGCTGAAGGAGAAGTCTACCAGAACCGGACTGGGCTCCAAGAGTGCGTTGAACAATGCGTTGTCGGCCATCGGGCTCACGTTGACCTCGACCTTTTCCAGGCCGATGACTTTGCCGTACTTCTCTTTGAAGTGGCTGACGCCGCCGCCCATGCAAGGGTCGAAGATCTCCTTGAGTCCCAGCAAGTCGGCGCTGGCCAGATCGAAGTCCGCAGACGGCGGTTGTCCGGTGGCCGCGGCCAGGACCGTGTTCGCACCCTGGGGAGACAACAGGACGACGAAGGCCCCCCCGTCTTTGGCAGCGGCATGCACGACAAGCGCCGGTTTGCGAAAGGCGTCCGTCAGCACGCCGGTTGAGGCGCTTTTGAGGGACTTGGCGTCGAACGGGACGCTTCCACCGCACAACGCCGAAACGACATCCATGAATCCCGTGAGGAATCCGCGTGCGAAGATATCGGCGGCTGCATCGTTCATCGGAATCCTCTCTGACTAGTCGTCAACAGTCAGGTCGAATAGTTGAATGGCGCTCTGCTCCCCGCACTTGCCGCAGGCGGCTTTGTAGCGGGGCACGCCGCCGACCTCCACATACACCGGCGACTTGACATCGGTATCCAGTTGGATGATGTCTCCCACTTGAAGGTTAATGATGTCCTCCAGAGGCAATTGAGCCCGGCCAAGGATGGCATCAACGGACACCTCGGCGCGCCGCATGACCCGCATGATCTGGGTGCGCGTGCGTTCGGCCATCTCGGGAGTCATTCTGCGGATGAAACGGGTCTGTTGCGAGATCTGGTCCAAAATCGGGTTCAACACCATCAGCGGGATGCACATGTTCATGGAACCCACGGTTTCCACGATATGAAACTCGTAGGCCACCAGGATGACCATTTCGCTCCCCGCGACAATCTGCACGATGAGCGGGTCGCTTTCCTGGTGGACCACGCTCATCTTGAACTCGATGAGTTGTTCCCACGACCGCTTCAGACTGTCCAGAATCATCAGCATGATCCGGTGGACAATCCGGTTTTCGATTTCGGTCAATTCGCGGGGTTTGCCAAGGCTGCTCCCCTTGCCCCCGAGGATGCGGTCCACCATGGGGAAGACCACGGCCGGACTCAAGTCAATCACCGCGTTCCCCTCCAACGGCGCCATGTTAATCACCGACATGGAGGTGGGACGAGATACGGACAGGATGAATTCGTCGTAGGTCAACTGGTCTATCGAGACCAAGTCTACCCGGACTACCGTACGCAAGAATGGGGGGTGTGCTATGCTCAGTTCGCGCGCGAACGCCTCGAAAAGGCTCT
>JADLCA010000780.1 GCA_020847495.1 Candidatus Hydrogenedentota bacterium
CCCGCCTGGATGTGGAAGCGCGCGCAGGACGCGCCGAAGAGGTCTTCGCGGGCCGTCAAGTCTGTGGTGGTCATCAGACATTGGGCCTCGGGGGGAATTGCCGTCAGCAAGCGCCGGGAGCGCCCTGCGTCCAGTTCCGAGAACACATCGTCGAGCATGAGTATCGGGTACTCTCCGGTGCGCGCGCGCACGAGGTCGAGTTCAGCCAGCTTGAGGGCGAGCGCCGCAGTCTTCTGCTGCCCCTGCGACGCGAAGGGCCGGGCCGCCTTTTCATCCACATCAAAGGATAGGTCATCCCGGTGCGGGCCGCGCGTCGTCATGCCCTGGCGGATATCCGTCTTGCGCGAGGCGGCCAGGATTTCGCTGAGCGAGGCGTCCATGCGCACGTCGGGTTTGTACCCCAGAACCATGGGTTCCTTTTCCGCGATAGCTTCATAGGCTTGCGCCGCGCCGGGGGCCAACTGTTCGACAAACTGGCGGCGCTCCTCCATGAGCGTGGCGCCGTGCGTTGCCAGTTGGGCGTCCCACGCGTCCAAGAGGGCATCGTCTGGTTGCTGCTGCCGCAGCAGTTCGTTGCGTTGCTTGACCGCCTGCCGGTACTGCTGCAGAGCGTGAAGGTAGCGTGGGCTGATTTGCGAGAGTTCCATGTCCAGAAAGGTGCGCCGTTGCGCCGCCGAACCGCGGACCAGCGCCACGTCTTCCGGCGAGAAGAACACGACAATGATCTTCCCGAGGATCTCGCTGACGCGCGCCTGGTTGACGCCGTTGACGCGGATGCGTTTGGAACCCTGCCACCACACGGCCTCGACATTCACGTCGCGGTCCTGGCGCCGCACAAGGGCGGCAATCCGAAAACCGCTCTCGCCGCGCCGCGCGAGTTCGCTTTCCAGGTTGGTGCGATGGCTCTTCGATGTCGCCAGGTACAGAAGCGCCTCGAGGATGGACGTCTTGCCTTGCGCGTTGTCTCCCCGGATGAGGTTGACACCCGGTCCAGGGGCGACGCTCATCGTGGACAGGCCCCGGAAATTCTCGCAGGTGAGTTCGATCAGTAACATGACGCCGGCCGCCGCACTTCATGACCGGGGATCGCATGGAACGGAATCCGGGCGCAAGGGCGGGAAGTCACTGCTGCAACTCAATCAGCTCGTCCACGGTCCCCAGCGAATCGAAAAAGGTGTGGAGGATCCGGGGATAAGATGTGATGGGTACCCCCGCCGCTTCCCACATCTCGTCTGCGATATAGGGCGCGGCGCCCGGCACGGACACGATAGCGCATGCATTGCAGACGAAGTCCGCGATAGACAAGGTGGCTGCCAGCGGACGCGCGGTCTCCAAGGTGCAGGCCGCCAGATTGTGATGTCCCGAGATCGCCGCCACGAGCTCCTTGGACAAGCCCCATCGCTGCGCGAGATGGCCACCCAGTTCCGCGTGGTCCACGCCAATCACCAACCGCTCCGCTTCGAAGACGGGAATCCCCCTCGTGCGGCTGAGGAGGATGGCGCTCTCGACTTCTTTCGGCAGGAACTGCTCGAAGATGATCTTCCCGACATCATGAAGCAGGCCGTAAACAAAGGCCTCCTCCGTGTCCATATTCTGGTAGCCGGGCACTTCGGAGATAATTGCGCGCATGACAACGCCACAACTCACGCTGTGCCGAAGCAGGGCGCCTGTCCCTTTGTTGAACGTATCAAACACCGTGGCGGTGAAGACCAGGTTCTTGATGACCTTCATGCCGAGAAGCGCAACGGCATGGTCCACAGAGATGACCTTGCTCGCGAGGCCGTAGTAGGCGGAATTGACAAGCCGCAACGTCTTGAGCGCGAGCGCGGGGTCAGTTTGAAGCGCTTTCGCAACGTCGGAGAGGCTGGAATCGGGCGCATTCACCAGATGCGTGACGCGGTTAACCGTCGACGGAAGACTCGGCAGGGTGACGATTCCGTCCAGCAGGGTATCGATGTTGTAGGTGCCGGTCACGAAGTCTCAATCGGGTTAAGACCGCTGCCTCCGAAGGCCCGCTCCTGCGCGCAGAGTACTTCCACCAACTGGGAGGGATGAAATACCCCAACGATTTCCGCAATGGGGAAAGCCTTGGCACTCTCCTCAGCGGTACTTGGAAGCACCAACATGGCGCCTTTGGGATTATCACGCCCGCCAACCAGGACCACTTTACCGGTCCGGCCGTCACTCAGCTTAATCCCGCTGACGAGACCGGCCCCGTGTCGTTTCCACTCCATGGCGTGGGCTAGAAGATGTATTCTGGCTCCAGAATCGGTTCGAAATTCACCTCGAGGTCCGAAGACGGGAAGGTGACCATTTCGAAGACGCCGGTGCCGGTGCGAAGCAGGGCACGTGTCGTGCCAAGCACGGGGACAACGCCCACCAGGTAGCCAAGAGGTTTGCCCTCTTTCAGCTTCTGGTCGAAGGTGACAGGGAGTTCCGCCCAACCGAGCAACACGTTGGAAAGGCCGCGCCCCAGCTTGGTGAGGCGCTTTTCAAAGCCCGTAGGCGCCGGAATCGCCTGGTCCGGGTCATAGCTTTCAGCAATGGCAATCGCCGAGGGAAGCAAGAACGCCGCGATCAGCCCCATCGCAACGACGGAAACCCAAGATTTCTTCAGTGCTCCCACGAGACCCTCCTCTCTCTCTAAAGAGATACCATGCACTATCTTGCGAATAGCCGCAGTGTAACACAGGCCAACCCCCGTGTCAATGCAATCCAGTCAAGAAACTACCCCCATTGCAATACCCCGCTCCGGTACCCTAGGATCGGCCATTCAGACGGCGGTTCTTCGTTACACTTTGGTCGAGGGTCGAAAGGGTGTCTGCCACACAGATGGAGTTCACGTTCCGGGATGCGTCCATCCTGCATCGTGAATTGGAGGACCGTTCAGGTCTCAAGCTGGAAATCGTGCTCACCGACAATTCCCGCACGGTGATGTCCGTGAAGCGCCAGCCTTCCGGGGGAACGACGGCGTTGCGGCTGCACCACATGTTTTTGGGGGCGAACACGGGGGTCATCCATGCCCTCGCGGCGTGGTTGGTGAAGCCCTCGTGCCGGAAGTCGGGGGCGGTGATCGACGCCTTCATCCGGGAGCACCGGCACTTGGTTCGTAAGCGGCCCGCGCCCGCTCACCAGTTGGCGATTGAGGGCCGATATTTCAACCTCAAAGACCTCTACGATGAGGTGAACGCGAAGCACTTCGAGGGGACAGTGAACGCGGCCATTACCTGGGGTCGCAGACCCGCTCCGGGACGACGCCGATCCATCAGGTTTGGCAGCTACTCGCTGGAGCAGAATCTTATTCGGATACACCCCTATCTGGACAGCGAGCACGTACCGGAGTATCTGGTGCGCTACATCGTGTATCATGAGATGCTTCACGCCCACCTGGGTATCGAAGAGAGCGAATCGGGGCGCCGCAGGATTCACACTGCCGAGTTCAAGCGGATTGAACGCACGTATCCGGATTTCGCCCGGGCCGAGGCGTGGCAGGCCAAGGCCAGTAATCTGCGCAGACTGCTGCGCTAATAGGACAAGGAGCCGAATGCCGCGCAAGAAGTCTCCGCGCACGTCATTGCCCAGCCGGACCGGGCGCCGCATCCGGTATGCGGTGCTGGTCACGGGGACAAGTCTGCTCGCCATGGCCCTTTCCTACCATGCAGCTCAGTGGTACCTGCGGGAGAGCGACCGCCCTATCCTGGCGCCTTCCACGCCCGAAAGCGAGTCGAACGAACTGCAGGGTTTCTCGGAGGAGCTGACGTCGCTGGTCCGGGACTACCTGGATAGGGCGCCTCAGGAGGGAAATCCACCGGCAGATGGCTTTGTCCGGTGGACGGCGGACATCTTTACCCCCCGGGTGAACGAATTGAGACGGCGGATTCAAGCTTCACGTTCCCAAAGCACTGCGGTCTCGGTATTGCTGGATGCTTCGGATCGGGTGGCGGCCATGGCCCGACAACCTGAAAACCTGGGACTGCGGCAAACGGCGACCGACGCCGTGATGAGCGCTGCCGGGGCCGTGGAAGACCGCCTGGCGTCCCTCGGGCTGGCGCCACCCCCGCTGGCGCCCAGCGCCACACCGGAATAAGCGCTTGGCGTTCCCGGGGCAAATGCCGTACACTCTCCAGTGCAGGGTCCGCGCGTTTCGCGCCTTCCTATGTCTTGGAAGCTAACCAGTTGTGATGTTTACACGGGTGAAATGTAGTAATGATGGGACCGGGACGTGGCAGCGACTCCACAAAGAAGGCGTAACCCGTTGCCGGGGCTGGCTAACCGCTTGAGCACACCGGCTCAAACGGACGAAGAGCTGATGGCTCTTTTGTGCCAGGGCGCCGCCGATGCCTTGGGCGATTTGGTGCGCCGCTACCAGAATGACATTTTCAGGTTCTGTCTGCACTACGTCCGCGACGTGGAGCGGGCCAAGGAAATGGCCCAGGAGACCTTTATTCGCGTGTACGTGGCCAGGGCACGGTTCGACGCGCAACGCAAGTTCCGCCCGTGGGTGCTGTGTATCGCGCGCAACCTATGCCTCAACGAGTTGAAGCGCAAGAAGGCGGTTCCCATGGAATCGCTGGAGGAATACGCGAGCACCGCGCGCGGTGAATTCGGCGAAGTGCTGCAGTCTCCAGCCGACGGGGCCGACCAGTCGCTGATGTCGGCTGAGCGGCAGGAAATGCTCGCGCGGGCGCTGGCGTCGCTGGACGAGGAGTCCAGGGAAATTGTGACGCTCCGGTTCTTTGAGCGGATGCCCGCAAGGGACATCGCGGAGATTGTAGGAAGCACGGAGGGTGCCGTGCGCACGCGGCTTCACCGAATTCTGAAGTCGTTGCGGGATGTGTATATTTCGGAGAAGGACAACCTGTGAACACTGGGGACATGGAAAGACTCCACGAGGAACTCGTGGCGCTCCTCGAGGGGCAGTTGGACCCCGAGGAGGCGGAACGGCTTCAGGCGCGCATCGACGCCTCTGAAGAGTGCCGCCGCGAGCACGCGTGGCTCAAGTCCGCCTATGCGGACCTGGATGCCATGGGCGCCGCCTTTGCGTCGTGTGTCCCCGAAGTTGACCTGACCGACGCCGTTCTTCGCGCCGTCACCCGCACGGAGCGGCCCGTAACGGGGATCTCTTCGCGCAGGCCCGCGCCTCCGCGCCGTCACCCCGCCAGAGTGTGGATTGGACTCGCCGCTGCCGCCGCGGTCGCCCTCGCGGGCTACGCGGTATTCCGCGGCCTCCGCGATGCGGAACAGACTGTAATTCCCCCGGCGCCCGTGGCCAGGGATCAGCATCCGGCTACACGTCCCGAGGACCCCGACAGAGACGCGGACCGTCTGCGCGTCGCAAAGCAGCGCCGCGACTTCATGAAGGAGTGGGAGCACGCCAAGGACGCCTCTGGAACAGCGGTCACGCCGCCCGAAATGACGCCAACCGTGCCTCCCGATTTGGCGAATCCAACCCTGGACGACATCGTCGCGGCACGGCGCGAGGGGATGGGAACTGAATCCGGGATGAATCGCTTGATGCAGTGGGCGAGCCTGAAACGTGAGAAGGCCTTGGAGCTGGCTCAGTCCACGGATGCATCACCCCAAGTGCTTGTGGGTGCCGCTGAATCCTTGACCGGCGGGGAAGCGGCTCAGATACTTCTCGCCGTTGTGGGCCAGGCCCCCGGAAATGCGCAAGCGCAATTCGAATTGGCGAAGGCGTATTCGGAGACCCCTGAGGAAGAGCCGGAGGAAATGGCGCAGTTGCCTTCGTGGCACAACGTGGACCCGGAGAACGCTTTATCCTACTACATGGAGGCCCGCCTGCGCCTTGAGCAGGGTGACGTGCAAGGGGCCCTGGAGGCCCTGAGAATCGCGCGCACCTTGCCCGAAGCGAGCGCGTATGCCCTGGAATCCGCACTTTCCAAGACGGAGGCTCTGATCGCGAGCGGAATGCCCAGGGATGAGGCGCGGCTTGTTTCCGCTTTGACTGCCGGAATAGACCAGTACAATTTCCTTTGCGATCTGGGCAAGAACCTGATAGAATACGGCCAAGACTTTATGGCGGAACAGGATTACGAAACCGCCCGAGAGATCTTCGAGGCCGTACAGACGTTGGGCCAGCAGGTCGAAGAGACCTCCCAATTCTCTCAAGAGCAGTTGGCGGGTCTGGATGTGCAGGCGGCGGCGATTGACGTGCTCGAAGAATTGTACACGGCAATTGAATCTCCAGAAGGGATCGCTCAGCTCACGACCCAGACACAAGATATTGTGGCCAACATTGAGAAGTTGGGAGCGTTCTTCACCACACTCGATCAGTTGTTCACGAGCGAGGGCGGGGCCGATTTCTTCAACACGATCTCGGAGCTGATTCTGCAGAATGGGGATCTCAGCCTTTTCGACCAGAACGGGAACTTGACCATCCTCGATTATCTGGCGAATTTGGGCATCGATGTAAGCGCTCTGCAGTGAAGACCATCCGGTTTTTCAGCTCCGGTCCTGGTGGGGTTGCTTATTGCGATCAAATCGTTCACAATAAGGGTTAACGTGTAGGGTTTACCAAGTGACCCAAGCGGACAGGAAAAGGTTTCAACGAGACCAAAAGACG
>JADLCA010000781.1 GCA_020847495.1 Candidatus Hydrogenedentota bacterium
GTGGTAGAGCCCCCCGGAATAGAGCGTCACGACGTCGCAGCGGTCGCCGGTCCGGTCGCCGCACTCCTTTTCGATGGCGGTCATGGCGGCTTTGCGCTTGTCGTTGGCGGCGGCCAGGGAGAGGCCGGGCGTGATCTCCTGCTTCACCTTGGGCGTGACGTCGGTGATTTCCATGAGGACATTCACCTCGAGGTCCGGACATGCCTTTTCAGCCGCTGGGGTGGGGGCGTAGAAGCCCTGGTTCATGTAGTCGTGCTGGGCGGAACTGACCTTTTGGATACAGTCCATGGCCACGTGATGGTTGGTGAAAATTAATCCGGATGGGGAGACGAACGAGCCCGAGCCGCCATTGTTCATGCGGACGGAGGCCGAACGCAGCCGGTCGAGAAACGAATCGGTGAGTTGGAAGCCGAACTTCTTTTCTATGCGAGCCTTAGGCGGTTGATTAAAGAGCCACAATCCTTCATCGGCGGAAGCCGCAACAGCCAAGACGAGTAGGCAAGTCAAACAACGCATGTCTTCCTTTCATTATGAGACGTCAGCCAGGGGTGTGTCGTCCCGACACAGGTGTGTCAAAAGGCTTGACACACAGTATTCATCCTGGTAGGGTAAGAAATTGGTTTGTTACCTGATCCTGCGGTTGAGAACACCGCATTTGATGCCGCAGGAACTGCATTCGGTCCATTAAGTGGCGCTACCGGATCTCCTCGAGGGAGGGCAGCCCGGGGCCTTCTTTAGCGATGAAGCAGCATTATTTTATCCTCGTTCTGGCGCATTCGTTCCACGGCCGTCTGCGCCGGTTGCATATTCCGCACCAAGCCGTGTATGTCGTTCTGGCCCTAGCAGTTCTCGGCGCCTTTTCGGTAATTGGGATGGCTTCCAGTTATGCCCGGATGGCGTGGAAAGTGGCCAACTACAACTCGCTTCAGACCCAGTTTGACACCCTTCGGAACAAATACCAGCAGTTGCAGAAATCAGCTGATCAGACCAATGAACAATTGGCCACATTGCAGGTGTTTGCATCCGAAGTTTCATTGGCATACGGCGTGAAGCGCCGGCTGGAAGGTCCGCCGGACATCGCCGGCGAAGGTCCGTTGCTGCCTACGTTTGACGAATCCATCGAGCAATACAACTTTTTAAAGAGCGCAACCTTCTCCCGTACCTTCCACAAGTATCCGAAAGCCTGGCAGGCGAACGTTCGACCCTCCTTGTGGCCCATTCATGGGCGTCTCCTTTCCAGTTTTGGCCGCCGCACCGACCCGTTTTCGGGTGAAGGCGCGTTCCATGCCGGCGTGGACATTTCCGCGCGGGCGGGGACACCGGTGAGAGCGACGGCGGACGGCATTGTGGCCCATGCGGACTGGTCGGGGGCCTATGGCCGCCTGGTGGTGGTCGACCATGGCGGGGGGATGCACACGTACTATGCCCACCTGTCGCGGATTGACGTGATTCCCGGCCAGGAAGTCCGGCGCAGTCAGCTTCTGGGCGCCTCGGGCGCAACCGGACGCGCCACCTCGCCTCACCTGCACTACGAAGTCCGGCAGAACGGGACTCCGATCAATCCCTACGTGTTTCTGGCGCGCTCCTCGACCGGCGAAACAGCCGCTCGCGATTTGCCCTTTTAGTTCGATAGAATCGCCCGTAAGAGGAGGCCCTCCCGTGAACCATTCGAAATGGCGGCTACTGGCCGCGAGCTTAGGCGTGTTCTTTCTCACGTCCGCGTATCTCCGCACCAGCGCTGTCCCGACGCTGACCCACTCGGCGAAGGCATTTCTGAATTCCATGACGGACGACCAGAAGCGCCAGGCGACTTTCCAGTTCCAGGACGACGAACGCCTGAACTGGCACTTCATCCCGAAAGAGCGTAAAGGGCTGACGATTGGGCAGATGTCGCCGTTTCAACGGCACCTGGCCACCGCGTTACTGGCGTCGGGCCTGTCACAATCCGGCGTGATCAAGGCGACCACGATCATGAGCCTCGAAGAAGTTCTTCGGATTATGGAGAAGGATACGACGGGACGCCGCAATCCGGAAAAATATCCTTTCTCGGTGTTCGGCAATCCATCCGAGACCGGTACGTGGGGCTATCGGATCGAAGGCCATCACATGAGTCTGAATTTCACTGTGCACGCCGGTAAGGTGGCGGCGGGACCCATGTTCTTCGGCGCCAACCCCCACGAGGTCCGCGAAGGTCCCCGGGCCGGACTCCGTGTGCTGGCGGCAGAAGAAGACCTCGGGCGCGAACTCATGATGGCCCTCGATGCCGGACAGCGCAAGACCGCGACAGTGGCCGCGGAGGCCTACAAGGATATTCTTACCGAGGCCTCGCGCAAAGTGGCGCTGCAGGGCCAGCCCAACGGACTGCCCGCCGCGAAAATGAACGCCAAACAGCGCGAACTGCTCAACCGGCTGATCGACGAATACGTCATGAATGTTCCCGACCAGATCGCACAGTACCGGCGGGAAAAGATCAAGAAATCGGGTCCGCTTCACTTCGCGTGGGCGGGTCCGGTGGAAAAAGGCGCCCCGCACTACTACCGCGTGCAGGGGTCCACGTTCCTCATCGAGTACGACAACACCCAGAACAACGCGAACCACTCCCACACCGTCTGGCGGGAGATGGACGGCGACTTCGGCCTGGATCTGCTCAAAGAGCACTACCAGTCCAGCCACACGCGGTAAGCCTTCCCTCTGCGATTCAGGGCAGTTTTCAGGGTTGGTCAGCATCTGGCGTAGACTGAAGCCATGGGCGCCTTAGCGGTCAAAAGCGTGACCATTGAGGAGTACCTTGCCGACCCTGCTTACAGGCATTGCGAGTGGGTGGACGGGGACGTGGTGGAGTTGCACGTGGGTACAGGCAAACATGGACGAATCCAGGCTCGGTGCGCAGCCAAACTGATCGACCACCTCTCGCAGAATCCGATAGGCGAGGCCTACGTGGAATTGCATTGCAAATTGCAGATCGGGGGAACCACAAGATACCGGCTTCCCGATGTGTGCGTGAAA
>JADLCA010000782.1 GCA_020847495.1 Candidatus Hydrogenedentota bacterium
CGGTTGTATGTCGGTTATAGGCTCCCTGCGGCTGCTCAGGGGGAGGGTGAACGCCCCGAGCCATGTTTCGCGGGGGAACAGATTGAACCCCGTGAAACCTCAGATTCGCGGTCGCGGGAACCCAGTCATGGGCACTTGAGTCTCTCGCCCGCGACATGCGTCTCGTTTTTGGACTAATGAGGAGCGACCCGTTGCTGGAGAGGCCCCCGTGACTGCCGCACGGCCCGAATCGTCTCCAGAATCGGCATCGACCGCAATTCCGTGGCTTCAGAAGTGAGACGGGGTGCAAATTGACACACGCCGATCCTCGACCTTACTTCGGCGGCACGAGTTCCTGAAAACTCCAACTCACGAGCGTCGGAAACAGCCCATGACTCATCGAAAAACGGGCCAATTCGCTTCGTGGGAGAAGAGAAGCGAGGCCAGAACACAGGGGTGGCTTTCGCTCCTGAAATCACCGGTCTGGGCACGGCGCGAGGCTCGGAAAAGCACGTGCCCGTTCCCCATGCACTAAAATGAATCATAGAGAAGGGTACTGAGTTCAATTTGTCCAAATTGCTACATACGAAGCCAGCTTCTCGTCCAGTAGAGCCCCGTGTGGGGTGCGGTTTGCAGTTAGGACGAGGAATTGCCCGGCATCAGGCTGTCCACAAAACCGCTCCGGAAGGGTTAGGGACCGCCTTGAGTCCCGCGCTCTGGCTGGCTCCGGCCTTGGACCTGCAGTGGATTCGGTCATATGGGCAGTCGCGTAAATATGACAAGGACCTGTCCAGCGTCCGGCGCCGCCCTGTGAATTAAGAGGCGGGAGGTGAATGCCGTCCGCCTTTAAGAGCATCGCGCCCAAGTGTAGACAGCGGACACCCGCAGGCGCTACACTACTTCCCTTGATAGCTGTGTGCGGCGCTCGATTTTGGAAGCCGATGATTGGACGGCCCCTTGCAGGTGTGCTGAAGGGGCTGCTCTCTTTGTCATCATTCGACGGTATGAGCGCCAGCGGGCGCGATACGACGCGGAAGCGAGGCCTGGGTTAGGCGGGCGGAACTGACGCGTCATATGCTTTTGTTCGAGTTGCACATGCCGCGCCTGGAAGAAATGCATGGAGGAACTGGTGTGTTATTCGTAGAAATCCGGCGCGTGGTTCCTCTGGCCGGTCCACGCATGAGATCGGAACTCGGGCAAGTGAGAATTCAGGACCAGCCGTGCTTTGGGCGTGGCGCTGATGGGGGGATGGTCTAGTCGGATGGCAAAGCTGTGTTGCGGGGTCGATTTTGGAACATCCAACTCCAGCGTAGCGGTGTCGGAGGACGGCGCAGTCCGCGTGCTGGACATCGACCACCTGAACGATAGCCCCAAGTCCCTGCCCTCACTGCTGTATATGTCGAGCGAAGGCGAGACCATCGTGGGGCGGGCGGCCGCCAACGCTTTCATCGAGCGCAACGTCGACCGGGAAGTCATCCTTCAACAGGTGGACCTCGGGATCGACATCGAAGGATACGTCGCTTCCGAACCGGACAAGTCGGACGGGTATCGTCCCCCCGAGGACGGCGGCAGGCTCCGCGAGGCAGTCCGCGCGCACGCGACCGTGGAAGTGAACTCGCCGGGCCGCCTGTTTCAGTCCATCAAGAGTTCCCTGCGGTTCAAGGATTTCAAGGGGACGGAGGTCTTCGGCCAGCTTTATCAGATCGAAGAGCTGACCGCGATGATTCTCAAGCCTATCAAGGAAGCGGTGGACGTCTTGGCGGGTGAGCCCGTGGAGCGCGCCGTGTTTGGACGGCCCGTGCATTTCTCGATGCGTCCCGGCGAGGACGACGTCGCGGAAGAGCGGCTGCGGCGGGCCGCGGAGCTGGTGGGCTTCAAGGACGTCACCTTCTTCTTTGAGCCCGTGGCGGCCTGCGTCGAGTACGCCATCGCGACGGACCGCAAGCAGCGGCTGATGGTGGTGGACATCGGCGGGGGCACCTGCGACATCTGTGTGATGGAGTTCGGCGGGGCGCACGGAGCCGCGGAACGCCTGGCGGAAAGCCGCATCCTGGGCGTGGCGGGCGTGCCGATCGCGGGCGATGCCATCGACAAGGAGATGATCCGGGCGAAGGTCTTTCCGTGCCTGGGGAGCAAGTCGCGCTACGGCCCGTCCAAGCTGCCGATGCCGCAACACATCTACAACGCCATCATCGATTGGCAGAATCTGTACAAGCTGAACACCGAGGAAATCATCAACTGGCTGATCGCCACAGAGGTGAGTTCGACCCAGCCGGAGGCTATCCGGGCGCTGCGGACCCTGATTCAGCGCAACTACGGATATCCGGTCGTGCGCAAGGTGGAATCCGCGAAGAAGCTGCTCTCCACGGAGTGGGAAGCGAACCTGGAAATCCACAAAGAGGCCATCCAGATCAGCGAGAAGCTCGGGCGGACCGAGTTCACCCACATTATCGAGCCGACCCTCGACGACATGTTCGCGAGCATCGACGAGGCGGAACAGGTAGCGGGGGTGACGTCCGCGGACATCGACTGCGTGCTGACCACGGGCGGCACGAGCCTGATCCCGGCGGTCCGGCGGATGCTGGCGACCCGCTTCGGCGCGGAGAAGCTGCTGCACCGCGACACCTTCACGAGCGTGGCCACAGGCCTGGCGGTGGTCAGCCAGTACGCGTAGGCGCGGCGGGGAATGGGTTAGGGACAATGATGAACTACAAGCTCGGATCTGTCTCTGGAACTCATGCAATCAGGCATGACTATGGAAACCTCTATAGGCGCGAAGTACACCCGGAATGGTCGCGCGTTTGTATCGGACCTAGCGAAGGCCACGTTGATTTGTCACTTGATATCGCAAGGGGGTGGACGGGTCCGTACGGAGTCCTTTACGTGCTCGTAGTCCCGCGGCGTGACCACGAAGCTTCACGCTATCAAGCGCCGGAGCCGCTTGATTTCGTGGAACTCGAAAGATTCGCGTCCGTTTTTCGCGAGTACTTCGAAGGTGACGGCCGCCATCACGTCTGGTTCAGCGATGTCGCGTCCAGCAGTCTTCTCGTCTACGACAACCACGATCTCATCTATTCCTACGGCAACGACGACGAGATCATCTCGCTGCTCAGAAAGAAGGGTTTCACAGAAGGAAATCCCCGAATTCCAGACCCCCACACACATCACTACAATGACGCGTTCGACTGGGCAGAAGATGAGATCATGCGCTACTTCAATTGGAGGCGGTTCCCGCTTCAAGAAGAGCATGACATACCCTGATGATGGGTCTGCACTGAAGGCCTACACACACCTGCGGCCACGGACGCTGGCCTCGTGAAAGCAGCGGACTAAGGTCACAGCGGACGCGTGTGCATCCGAACGCCGGGACTGTTGCCTAAAAGTAGACGCGGCTTGTAGCCGCGTTTCTTTGACTTGCATATACGAAGCCCAAGAAACGCGGTTACAAACCGCGTCTACGTTGTTTGCACGTGCGCTGCTACTCCACGCCGGTGATCTAGAAGACGTAGGCGTGTTGGCAGGGGACCTTGTCGGGGGTCAGGGCGGGAACCTGGATGACGAGCTTCCCGTCTTTCACTTCGGAAGCGAGTGCCCCTTCCATGCCGAGCATACTGACCTGGGTTTGGGCGCCGGCCTTGGGCGCGTTCAGCGAAAGGGCCTCGCCGGGCCAACGCAGGCAGATGGCGTAGAGCGCGCCATCTTTCGCCGTGTAGCGCACGAGGTCGTCCTGACCGTGTTCGCGCCAAGGCTTGGTGCCGTAGATCGC
>JADLCA010000783.1 GCA_020847495.1 Candidatus Hydrogenedentota bacterium
AACGAGAATCATCAAGGCTGGGCAAGCGCGTGTGGCACGGGCGCCCTCGCCTGTGTCTTGATTGGGTACGGAATCTTGTGAATGTGCCACATCGCAGTAGTGTGAAGGAGCAAGACATGTTTTTCTCAGGCATTTCGGATGAAGCAGGCCAGGCTATCGACACCCAGATCAAGGCGCACAGGGAATTGGGGTGGACGCATCTGGAACTGCGTCTCGTGGATGGCCAGAACATCACCGCGCTATCCGATGAGAAGTTCGACGAGGTCTACCGCAAGGTGTCCGATGCCGGTATGTCGGTATCGTGCTTCGGAAGCGCCATCGCGAATTGGGCCCGGCCCATCACCTGCGATGCGTCGATCGACATCGAGGATTTGAAGCGCGCTATCCCGCGCATGAAGCGCTTCGGCACCTGCTTCATCCGCGTCATGAGCTATCCCAATGACCCCAAGAACCCGATCGCGGAGCCCGAGTGGCGCAAAGAAGCCATTGCACGCACGAAGGTGCTCGCGAAGATGGCCGAAGACGGCGGCATCATTCTCGCCCACGAGAACTGTAGCGGCTGGGGCGGTCTGTCCGCGGAGAACAGCAACATACTCCTCGGCGAAGTGAACAGCCCCGCGCTGAAGGTGGTGTTTGACACGGGCAACCCGGTGACCTACGGTCAGGATGCCTGGGAGTACTACCAGAAGGTTTACGACAGCATCATCTACGTGCACATCAAGGACGCGCGCAAGGTCAACGGAGAAGATATCTACACCTATTGCGGCGAAGGCGATGGGTACGTGAAGGAGATCGTCGGCGACTTGCTGGCGAAAGGGTACGACGGTGGCTTCAGCATCGAGCCGCACTTGGCCGCCGTGATCCACACAGGCCAGAAGTCGGACAGCGACGCGAAGCTCTACGAGTCGTATACGGAGTACGGGCGCCGCCTGATGAAGATCGTGGAGGAAGTGAAGCGGTAGTGCGTGCCGCCGCGCGCTAAAGCGCGGACGAAGAGCAGGCAAAGAGGAAGAACATCCCCCTTCACCCCCTTCAAAGGGGGACATTCACAACACTAGTGTTGTGAATTGGTAATTATGATCGGCCCGCAGGGCCTTCTTGGGTCCCCCTTTGAAGGGGGTGGCCCGCAGGGCCGGGGGATGTTTAGCCGATGATCTTCTGAAACGCACGTTATCTGCATACTTCACACGACGCAGGAGAACGGTTGACATGCGCAAGACGCAGATTAGAGCTTTCATTGGGACCATCTTTGCCCTGGCAATCCTGCTGATCGGCGCGGCGTTCGCCGCATCCGCCATGGGCAAGGATGTTCCGATACTACGCAACATCAGCGCCGCGCTCGGCTTCTGAGAACATGGATGGGCCGGCAGCGCAGGAACTGTCGCCATTCCCGGCACCCTGGCGGGGGGAAACCCTCGCTCGGACCGTTGGCACAATTGCAGTTCCTCGCGAAGAGAGCCGCAATAGGGAGTACACAAAGTGAAATGGAAACTGGATGACGGGGCGTGGAGCCCTTACGTCGCGGGGGCCTTGGTTGGCGTTCTGGCCATTGCCTCCGTCGTCGCAACAACAGCGCTAACCGACAAAACGAAGTTCCTTGGCGCGTCAACGACCTTCGTACGGGCGGCAGGCTTGGCCGAAAAGGCCGTGGCGTCGGAACACGTCGCCAACAACGCCTACTTTACCAAGGAAAAGGTAAAGGTCGATTGGCAGTTCCTGTTTGTCATCGGCATCTTCCTGGGGGCGGTCGTGTCCTCCCTGACAGACGGCAGTTTCCGCTTGGAAAAGGTGCCCCCGACATGGCAAGCGAGATTCGGCGCATCGATTGGAAAGCGGGCTCTGGGTGCCGTGGCAGGCGGTGCGGTGGCCATGTTCGGCGCGCGCCTCGCCGATGGTTGTCCGAGCGGACACGGACTCAGCGGCATCATGCAGTTGTCGGTGAGCGGCCTCGTGGCCTTGGCCATGTTCTTCGGCGCGGGCGTCTTTGTGGCACATTTCGTTTACAGGGGGGCCAGCCATGAGTGACCTTTTTCTCGGCTTGATAACCGGTGTCATCTTCGGGTTCCTGCTGCAGAAAGGCCGCGTGCTCCGCTTTGACAAGCAGGTGGGCGCCATGCGGCTGAAGGACATGACCATCATCAAGTTCATGATGTCGGCCATTCTGGTGGGCATGGTTGGGCTGTACACGCTCAGGGCAATCGGCTACATCGAATTGAGCCACAAGCCCATGAACCTGGGAGGCGTCATTATCGGTGGCCTTCTGTTCGGCGTGGGCTGGTCGATCATGGGGTACTGTCCCGGCACGTCGGTCGGGGCTATTGGAGAGGGCCGCTGGCACGCTGGGTTTGCCGTGCTGGGCATGATTATCGGGGCCGCCATCTACGCGGAATGTTATCCCCTGATGCTGAAGACCGTGCTCGCGTGGAAGGATTTCGGCAAAGTTGGTCTCCCCGAGGCCATCGGCGTGTCGCCGTGGATTCTCATTCCCCTGTTCTGGGTGGGCACGATAGCCCTCTTCCGCTGGTTCGAACGGATGAAGATCTGATCAGCAAGTCACGTCTCCCTGAAACCACTGGGAAACATTCATCCAAGACTGCTTGCTATCACACGCCGAATTGCCTGAAGTGGTGGATGAGGTGCAGGGCGTGGACCCTCCGCCAGTACTGGAGCGTGAGGGGGCCGAGCAGGGGGCTGATGGTTTTGCGGGTGGGGTCCGCGTCCGCGGCATCGATGAAGCGCTGCAGGGTGCCGAGAGTTTTCGCACGTTCGGCTTCATACGCTTCCTTTGGTTCCGGGGTCCACTCGTCCGGGGCTTTGATCACGCCGCCTGGCCAGCGCGTAAACACGTGAAAGGCCAGGAATTTGCCCACGGTGCGCATAAACACGTTGCTGGTGTCGGTGACCGGAACTTCACCCAGCGAGACGGCAATGGCGAAATCCAAGTGTGCCATGAGCCCCGCGGGGGTCAGCCTCCCCCACTTCGGGCGCGCGTCCGCGGGGATAGCTTCAAGTCGCTGCTTGAAGTGCTCGAATGTGGTGAGATCCAATTGGTACGGCATGGGACATCCTTCTCTCTTTCGACAGCTCCAAGAAGCGCAGTGAGCGCCAATGCAGATGAGGACATCATAGAACAGGGAATGGGGATCCTCTCAAGCGTGACGCGAAGACAACGACCACCCGGCGCCTGCCGCTTGCGCGAATGTGACTCAGACCGATCCGACCAATCCGACCGATCGGTCCGATTCTTTCCAGAATCTGCCGGCTCATTTGAAGAATGGCACGTGGTTCTGGTATCTTTCCGCCAATTTGCCGCGCAAGAGGATTTTGTCCGTGAAAGCAATTCTCGCACTCGAAAATGGTGCTGTGTTTGAGGGCCGGGCCGTGGGCGCCGAAGGGGAATCCTTTGGCGAACTGGTATTCAACACCAGCATGATGGGCTATCAGGAAATCCTGACGGACCCGTCGTACGCGGGCCAAATCGTCACGATGACCTATCCCCTCATCGGCAACTACGGGGTGAATCCCGAGGATGTCGAGTCCCGCAAGCCTTTCGTCGAAGGTTTCGTGATGCGGGAATGCTGTTTCGAGCCGAGCAACTGGCGCGCGAAGCAGACCCTGCCGGAGTACCTGCGCGAGCACGGCATCGTCGGCATCGACGGCGTGGACACGCGTAGGATCACGAAGATCCTCCGCACGGAGGGCGCGAAGAAGTCCGTCATCAGCACCGTCGACTTCGACCACGACAGTCTCGTCCAGAAAGCCATCGATTCGCAGGACATGGCCGGCAGCGACTACGTGAAAGCGGTAAGCGTCAAAGAGCCCTACGAGTGGAATCCGAATTTCATTGGCAAGTACCGCGTAGTCGCTTTCGATTACGGCATCAAGTACAACATCTTGCGCCTGCTTGAAGAGGCGGGTTGCAAGGTAATTGTCATGCCCGCGACGGCCACTGCGGAAGAGGCCCTCGCGCAGAAGCCCGATGGCGTCTTTCTGTCCAACGGCCCGGGCGATCCTGCGGCGTTGCCGTACATTTATCCGACCGTGCAGGGACTCTTCGGGAAGAAGCCTATCTTCGGCATCTGCCTTGGACACCAGATTCTCGGGCATGCCTTTGGCGGCACGACGTTCAAACTGAAATTCGGTCACCGCGGCGGGAACCAGCCCGTAATGAATCACATTACGGGGCAGGTCGAAATCAGCGCGCAGAATCACGGGTTCGCCGTGGACCCGGACTCCGTGGACAAATCGAAGGTGACCATCACCCACACGAATCTCAACGATGGTTCGGTGGAAGGCATGGAACACAAGGAACTGCCCGTGTTCAGCGTGCAATACCACCCCGAGTCGTCGCCCGGCCCACACGACAGCCGCTACCTCTTCGAGCGTTTCATCCGCATGATGGAAGAGGCCAAATCCGGCAACTGAGGCGCCCTGCATGATAAAATTTGCCGACTGGGTCGCCTGCGTTGCACGGACTCACTCGATCGCTACCGCGAGTTCTTGATCGTTTCGTAGGCTTCGAGTGCGCGCGCACGGGCGTCGGCATGATCTACTATGGGACGAGGGTATGTCTTCCCAAGGGTGATTTCCGCATCCTTCATCACAGCGGACGGCGCTTCCCAGGGTTTGTGAATCCACTTCGCAGGCAACTGCCCCAGTTCCGGCACCCATTGCCGCACGTAGGCGCCGTCCGGGTCGAACTTCTCGCCCTGCGAGACCGGATTGAAAATGCGGAAATACGGCGCGGCGTCGGCCCCGCAGCCTGCCGTCCACTGCCAGCCCTGCGTGTTGTTCGCGAGATCCGCATCCACGAGCGTGTCCCAGAACCAGCGCGCCCCTTCTTGCCAGGGAATCAGCAGGTCTTTGGTGAGAAACGAAGCGACCACCATGCGCACACGGTTGTGCATCCACCCGGTCGTCCACAATTCCCGCATGCCCGCATCCACGATCGGGTACCCGGTCTGTCCGCGCTGCCACGCTTTCAAGGCGTGTAGATCTTTCGCCCAGGGAAAGCTGCTGAATGCGGCGCGCAGGGGTTCATCGATCACCTGCGGGAAATGATAGAGCAGATGGTGCGAGAACTCGCGCCAGCCGAGCTCTGCAAGGAACTTCTCCGCGCCGTTTGTCGCGCCTGGAGCGAGTGCATGCTTCATGGCGTGCCGGATTTGGCGCGGACTGAGTTCCCCGAAGTGAAGGTGCGGCGATAGCCGCGATGTCCCTTGAATTGCGGGCCGGTCGCGGTCGCCCGTGTAGCCCGCTATCGCATTTTCAAGAAACACTTCCAGACGCTTCGCCGCGCCGGCCTCACCGGGCGTCCACGCCGTGCGTATGCCTCCAGCCCAATTGAACGCCGGTTCCAGTCCCAGTGCGTCGATGGATTCGCTCGCGGGCCAGGAATCCGGCGCGGCAAGCTTCGCGGGCGCAGGCAGAGGGTCCGGCGGTTCCGTCGCGGCGAGGCAAGCGCGCCAGAATGGCGTGAACACCTGATAGGGACAGCCTTGTTTGGTAAGTACATCCCATGGTTCGAACAGTAACGCGCCGTTGAAACTCTCCACGAACAATCCATCCGCGCGCAGGGCGGACTTAATGGCCTCGTCGCGTATTCGCACAGCGGGCTCGTAGCGGCGGTTCCAGTAAACGGCTTCGGCGCCGGTTTCCAGGAGCAGCGCGCGCAGTGTCTCGAGGGAGGATCCTTGACGCACGATTAGCCGCGAGCGCTTGCGTTCCAGCGAAGCCGATAGCGCGTTCAGCGATTGGTGCAGCCAGAAATCGCTCGCCGCGCCAGGCGCCCAGGGGTCGTATTCCTGGGGCGCATGAATGTGCACGGGAATCACCGGGCCTCCGCGCTTCACGGCTGCGGTAAGTGCGGGGTTGTCTTCCAGGCGCAGGTCCTGGCGAAACCAGACCAGAGAAGGGGCGTTGCTCATGGGAGCCTCCTGTTCGGCATTCGCCTACCGGCTGACCCTATTTGTTGTCCAGCTTCACCGTGTGCCGGCTGTACCTCTCCAAGGTGCCGGATCGGAGATACATTTTCGCACATGGCACGTCTTTCAAGTAAGCGTCCCAGAATGCCACGCTCGCAATGCGCGTGTAGTCGAATATGCCCACTTGATCCAGCGAAGGCGCGAACGATGCGAGATACCGCGCAAGACGGCGCAGGGTACGCGCGCAGGTGCCACGCCGCGCCGGGTCGAACAGCGGAATGTCAAACACCGGCCCGATATAGGACATGTGGTTCGCGCCCCGCAAATAGACGAGGAACTTGTCGCCGTCCGGAGCAAAGGCGAAAGGCTCGGTTCGCCACAGGGGATCGAATGACCAGTCTGGAGGCGGATCGTGCGAACCCGCGAACACCATCATCGGCCGTGTCAAGTCGTGGAAGGAACCGTCATTCAGGCCTTTCGTATCGCGGCCCGGTCCGGAGATCATGAGAAAGGCACGCGGCCGTGGATCGGCGAAACGATATGCCGCGCCTTCCTTGTCGACGAGCGTCGCGCCCGCAAGCAGCAGCGCTGTGTATGCGCCGAAGGAATGCCCTGCAACCCCCACGCGGCCCATGTCCACGCGCCCTGCCCAACCGGGCACTTGCTCATGAAGGCGCGGCAGCATGTCCAGCACGAGCCTGATGTCGTCCGTGCGTTCGTTCCAGGCGCTCGGTCCTTGCGTGATTGGGCGCAGGAGTTCCTTCCCCAGACGGCGCAGGCTCCGCTCGATGAGCGGCCGTTCGCCGAAGTAATGCGTGGGCAGCAGCACGGCGTATCCGTGGCTGGCCCACTGCCGCATGAGGTGCGGCGAACTGTCGTTCGAGTCGCCCGCCCCGTGCGAGAACACGATTGCAGGAAAGGTCTCCCCTGCGTCGGGCAGGTAGATCTTGACAGGCACGTCCTTGTCCCGGCGCGCATCGCGCACATGAATCTCGGGCATCACGCGAACGCTGTACGGCCCGAGGCCCAGGAAACGGCGGGTCAACGCGTCGGGCCGTTCCTCAAAGGACTGCCCCGGACTTGATTGGTCAAAGCTCATGCCAATCTCCAGCTTCACAGTACGAATCGATGGCGTATTCAGAATCCCAGACTTGACAGCCCCGGTCAACTGTCACCACACTGCACCACAACGAGGTCGGATTCCGTCACCTTTTTGTGAAACACGGAGTGCCCACACTGGAATCAGCAGCGCGAAATCTAAGGATCGTGATTCGAGTGCTTCGATCTGCTCTGGTGGCGGGAATGATAGCAGCCATCCTGCCAGCGTGCGGCGCCTTGCGCTATGCGGACTATAAGCTGCCGGCCGTGCGCTTCGATCGGGCCATGAACGAGCCGCTTCCGGCATCCGGAAGTGATGCCGCGCTGAACGCCCTGGCGCACTGGCGACAGTTGGACGAGGTGCAGCGCGCACAATATCCAACGCCTTACCACGCATATGTCGACACGCCGGCGCCGGGCACCTTCGAGGAAGATTACACCATAGCGGTTGCGTTCTCGGGCGGCGGCACGCGCGGCGTTGTGTTCGGCGCCGAGTGCGTGCGCCTGCTCCGGGAACTGGGTTCCATCCGCGTCGAATGTGACAGC